>JAQTWR010000389.1 GCA_028689195.1 Anaerolineales bacterium
GCGGATCAAATCTTCGGCGAAGATTACCTGCACGGCAACGTTTACCCCGGTTCCGATTTTCCGCTTTCCGTCATTTCACAATGGGCAAACGACGCGCGCATCGCGCAACTGCCCATTCATAAATTCGCGTTCCTCGACACCGAAACCTCGGGACTTTCAGGCGGAACGGGAACGTACGCTTTCCTCGTCGGCGCGGCGCGATTTGTGGACGGGAAGTTTTCTCTGCGTCAATTCTTTTTGCGCGACCCCTCCGAAGAGCCAGCCATGCTCGAAGCGCTGATTGAATTTCTTGCGCCATGCGAAGCGCTGATTACGTTCAACGGAAAGGCTTTCGACGCGCCCTTGCTGGCAACGCGCTACAAACTCCATCGAATCCCAGCGCCGTTCAAAGATTACGCGCATCTCGATTTACTTCCGCTTGCGCGGCGGTTATGGCGCGACAGGCTTCCCTCGCGCGCGCTGAAATATTTGGAAGAGCATGTGCTGGGATTCACCCGCGCCTCCGAAGAAGTCCCCGGTTACGAAATCCCCTGGCTGTACTTTGATTATCTTCGCACGCAGGACGCGCGTCCGCTGGGCGGCGTGTTCTACCACAACGCAATGGATATGGCGGCGATGGCGGCGCTGCTGAATCACGTCTGCGAAATTTTATCCGACCCGTATAGCGGGCGCGTAAAACATGGATTGGACTTCGTCGCGCTGGGAAAATTATTCGAAGACTTGAATCGCTGGGACGAGGCGGCGCGTCTCTTCGAGCGCGGACTCGAACTCGAGTTGGCAGAATCAGATTTCGAGGTGGCGGTAAAGCGGCTCTCCATCCTCCAGAAAAAACGCGGAGACGCGGAAGAAGCCTTGAAGTTATGGAAAAAATCGGCGGGCAGGGGTCACATCTACGCTCACATTGAATTGGCGAAATATTACGAACACAAAGAACGCAACGCGAAGACCGCGCTCAAATGGGCGAAGTCGGCGCGGAAGGAAGCCGAGCGCGCCGAACTGCCCGCATACATCCGCAAACATTGGCTCGCCGAGATAGATCATCGGCTGGAGCGCTTGGAGCGGAAAGCGGGCTTATAATCGGGAATTATTTGCAAGGAGCATACTCATGGAAATTATCGTTTCGCAGGAACAAGGACGCGAGGCTGTCGCGGTCGTGAAAGTCGCGGGGCAATTAGATAGTCAAACTTATCTGGATTTGATCGCAAAGACGCGCGAAATTTATGAAGGCGGAACGCGCGATATTTTGTTAGACCTCGAAGAGTTGGAATATGTTTCCAGCGCGGGGTTGATCTCGCTGCACACCGTCGCGCTGATTATGAGCGGCGAACCCGCCAACAACGCCCGCGACGGCGAAAAACAAAAACACGTCAAACTGCTCAACCCGCGCCCCGAAGTCTACGACATTTTAGAAATGGTCGGCTTTGCAAATATCTTCGAGATATTCACCGACAAACAAAAGGCGGTCGAGTCGTTTTAGAATTTACGCAAAAACGCGGCGGCTCTTTTTTGTGACAAAGTAAGAACATTTTTTGTACAGTCGTCTAGGGCTGAAGAACAAAATATTTTGCGAGGAAAACCATGTCAAAGAAAAAAAATAAGAAACAAAACGTCAACACCCGCAGCGGATTCGCCGCCTTCCTGCGCCAGCCCGCAGTGCAATTTGGAATGATCGCCATCGTCGCGCTGATCGTATATTTAATTGCGATAGGCGGAAACAATCGCAGCGCCAGCCCCGCCGCCGCCCTGCCGCGCGAAATCAGCGCCGACCAAGCCTATCAAATGTACCAAAGCGGCGCGTTCGTTTTGGACGTGCGCGAACAAGTCGAGTGGGACGAATACCACGCGCCCAACGCCACCCTCATTCCGCTGGGCGAACTGCAAAATCGTCTTAGCGAACTGCCCAAAGACAAAGAGATCGTCGTCGTTTGTCGTTCGGGCAATCGCAGTCAGGAAGGGCGCGACATCCTGCTCGCCGCGGGCTTCAACGCAACCAGCATGGCGGGCGGCTTAAAAGAATGGTACGCGAAAGGCTACCCCATCGAAGGCGCTCCGCAATAACATAAACCTCTTATAATCATGTATAGGAGCGGCGTGGAAACTTCGTCCACGCCGTTTTTTTATGATGAAATCTATGAACCGAATTTTTCTACTCCCCGTTTTGATTCTTGCGCTGCTCGTTTCCTGCTCCCCAGGCGGCGCGGCAGACTCCCGTCAAACTGATTCTGCGATTTTAACATCTACTACCTTTCTAGCGGATATTACGCGCAACGTCGCGGGCAGCCGCCTGAAAGTTGATTCGCTGCTGCCCGTCGGCGTAGACCCGCACAGCTATCAGCCGACTCCGCAAGATATGGCAAAACTCGAGCGCGGCAAGTTGATCATCATCAACGGCGCGGGCTACGAAAGTTTCCTCGCGGCGCTGCTGGAAAATAACGACGGTGGGAAAAACATCGTCGAAGCGTCGGCAAATATTGAATTAAGAAAAGGCGCGGAGAATGATCCGCATTTGTGGCTCGACCCAAATCTGGTCGTCTTCTATGTCGAAAATATCCGCGCGGCGTTGACTCAATACGACCCCGCCGGCGCGGAGATTTACAAATCGAACGCAGAAGCATACGCCGCGCAATTAAAAGAATTGGATGCGTGGATTCAAGATCAAGTCAGGCAAATTCCCGAAAATAAAAGACTGCTCATTACCAATCACGAATCCGTTGGCTACTTTGCCGAGCGTTACGGATTTACGGTTGCGGGTTCGGTCATCCCAAGTTTTAGCGGCAGCGCCGCGCCCTCGGCGCAGCAAATGGCGGCGTTGATTGACGAGATTAAAAAACTCGGCGCGCGCGCGGTCTTCCTCGACGCGGCGGATAACGACGCGCTCGCCCGGCAAATCGCGAACGAGACTGGCGTAACCGTCGTCGCCGACTTGCATTTGGAATCGCTCACCAACGG
>JAQTWR010000047.1 GCA_028689195.1 Anaerolineales bacterium
GCTCAACCTGCTCAAACAGGAGAAAACTGCCAAAGGCGGTATCCGTGCCAAACAGTTCCAAGCCGCACTGAGAGAAGATTACCTCCTCAAAGTCCTCGCAGCTGGCAATTAAGATGCGATTGCCCTGACCGCGCTGGTATTATCCGCAGTCCGTAGTACAATGAAACTAGATCGCCAGACGGTGAGTGCATTTGTAAATTTTGTTTTGTCTTACATGGGGAAATAAGCATTGCTTACAAAGCCATAAAGCGTCAACTGAATCGCAAAGGCCCAAAAGCGCCGCTCCAAGAAGGCGCCTTGAAGCGTTTAAGTAAGATTGGAGAATTACGGCATGATGAACAAAACGATATTCGAAGAAAACTGGAGCGTAATCCGCGGCATGATCAACGCCAGGTGGAGTCTCATGGTCGAATACGACCTGAAAAAAATAGATAAAGCGGAAGTGAAATTCGAGAAACTGGTCACCATGCTTCTCGTCAAATATGGATATACCGCCCAGAAAGGCAGAGAAGAAATCGGCAAACTCTGGGCTGAATATGAATCTGAAAATAAAAACAAAACTTAAGGAGTAATATAATGGACACGACGACCGCCAAAACCAAGGTTAAACGACCCTCCAAGGGGGTGCGCAAACACAATCGCAGAGTGAAGCAGGAAGCGCGCAGAACCAGCATTCCCGGGCTGGAAGTAGTCAAGAAGAAAAAACGTCCCGCGCAAAAAACAGCGTAGCCAACATAAAAATCGGAACAATCTGTTCCGACTTCTAGGGTCGGCGCTTATCATCATCGAATCCATTGAAGTTAAATTACCCGACGGCACTCAGGTATTACGCGCAGACGAATTCGGCAAAATTATTTTGGGGCTGGGCGTCACATTCCTCATCGTCGCGGCGTTATTTCAAGTCTTCGATAAAAACAGTTTCCTCGAAAGAAAAGCGCGGGAACTCGATATTCTCGAAGCCAAAAAATACTCAACCCTGCGCGACCTGCTTCACATGTATGTGAGTCAGCCCGGCGGATTGGATTTTGGCGCGTGCGTTTACAATGACAAAATCTATCACGATATCAGCGCCGACCAATTTGCCAAACGTCTCATCCAATACCGCGTGCAGCGCAACCTCGACAAGCAGACGCAGTATTATCTTGAATTCGGCAAAGAGATCAACGCGCTGGTAGACCCGATCAACAAGCGCATGACAGACCTACAACAGGGATCGCTTTTTCGCGTAATCCTCGACGTTGAAAAGGGCGGATTTTTCTACCACCAAATCAGCGACAATTGTTATGTCATCGGCGCGACGGTAAATCAAGAAGCGATGGATAATAATTCCGCCGACCTTGAAATGCGCTCCCTCGTGCGGGCGGTGGAACGCCAGATCGCCAAATTAGAAAATCAATGAGCGCTTCCTTCCGACAGCAATTGCTCTATCCTTTTCTCGTCGCGCTCGCAGGATTTGGAATCGCTTCGGTCATCGACGTCTCCAACCTGCCCCAACAAACCTACTACGATACATTTACCTACGCCCTGCTGGCGGTCGGTCTCTACGGCAGCGTTTATGGGATACATCTGGGCGAATTAAAAAGTCACACGAAGATTATCATGCAGGCGGTGACCATCGGCGTTTTGTTGAAAACCGTCATTATCGGATTTACCTTATACCTCGTCTCGCATAGCGCGGTCGCATTTCTGCTTGGACTCACCGTCGCGCAAATTGACCCGCTATCCGTCGCAACTTTATTGCAAGCGGGACCCTCGAAACTTTCGACGCGCGCAAAAACGATTTTGGGAGCGTGGTCATCTTTCGACGACCCGATGACCGTCCTGCTCTCAATCTACGCGCTTTATTTTTTCCTCCCACAAAGCGGAACTGGCAGCCTGATTAATTCTATCGCCCCATTTTTTATCGGACTGGCGCAAAACCTTCTTTTTGTCCTTGCGGCTTATCTGATTTACAAATATTTGAAGCACAATTCAATTGCGATGACGATCCTGCTCGCGGTTTGTTTTATCGTGGCGGTTATGTTCAAATGGATGTTGGGCATCGCTATCATCGGCTTGTTCCTGCGCCCCGAAATAAAAAAACTTTCGCTCATTATCTCGGCGGCGTTCTACACCGCGGTACTGTTGCTGGGATTCCTGCTCGTAAACGGAGTCTTCTGGGCGGAAGGATTAGCCCTCGCGGTTGGAGCGATCTTCGCGCAAATCATCGTCGGCTTTCTGTTGACCCGCGACCTGCCGCGCAATGAAAGACTCTACCTCGCATTCGCCCAGCAAAACGGAATCACAGCCATGATCCTCGCCCTATTCTTCGAGAAAGATTTGGCGGGGACGGTGGGCGTCGTTGCCCCCGCAATCGTATTTATCAACATGGGCTATTATCTTTTCAACCGCGTTTTATTCAAATCATAGACTTGAGGCAATCCGTCGAAAAAAAAACAACGCCCTGAATTCAGGACGTTGTTTTTTTTGAAAAGCGCCTTGCTTGTTTATTGTTCCTTTTTCACGCTGACCGAAACGCCAAACACTAAATAAGCGTAGCCGAGCGCCAAAACGACATAAATCGTCAGGGGAATCCAACCCATATCGCGAATAACCTTAGACGCCGCCATGCCAACGATGGTCAAAATAAATCCGCCAACTGAAGAAATCATCAGCACGGCTGATTGAGTCTTCTGCAAATTTTTAACGCTATCCTTCAAGAACCAAAGCAATGCCGCTATCACCATCAACGCGCCGCCAAAAAAACGCGCCATGACCAGCGCGGCGACAACGTTGATCGAATCATTAACGCCGAAAAAGCGCATCATTGTTTGCGGCACAAACAAAAAGGCTGCCCCAAAAATAGCGGCGGCAATCGCATTTACGATAAACATCAAACGGTAACTCATGTTGTTCTCCTTTAGAATATTTGTTTGCGCAAAATCCAACGCGCGCTAATTTTACGCAAAACTGGAGATTTAGAGCTCCAACAAAAGTCCCGTTTTTATTATCCAAACATCCTACCCAAACCCTTGCCGCCCGTTTTTTGGATCATCTTCATCATCTTCTGCGTCTCGCGGAATTGCTTGATAAGACGGTTCACGTCCTGCACTTCCATACCGCAGCCGGCGGCAATGCGGCGGCGGCGCGAGGCGTTCAAAATATCGGGGTCGCGGCGCTCTTTGAGCGTCATCGAATAAATAATGGCTTCAGATTGTTTGAAAGATTTTTCCACCAGCGTCGGGTCAATGCCGCGCGCGGCTTGTCCCATTTGCCCGGGGAGCATCTCCATAATTTGCGAAAGCGGTCCCATTTTTTTCATCTGCTTCATTTGGTCGAGCCAATCTTCCAAAGAGAATTGACCCTTCATCATTTTTTGGGCTTGCTTCTCCATGTCTTTGCCGTCGTAAGCGGCTTCGGCTTTTTCGATCAAACCGATCATATCGCCCATGCCCAAAATACGCGAAGACAAACGCGAAGGATCGTACGCTTCGAGCGCGTCGAGTTTCTCGCCCGTACCGATGAACTTGATTGGGATACCCGTGACCGAACGAACAGAAATGGCTGCGCCGCCGCGCGAATCTCCGTCCATCTTGGTGAGAATCAATCCCGTCAGGTTGATTGCATCGCGGAATCCCTGCGCGACGTTCAGCGCCTCTTGACCGATCATCGAATCTATCACGAGCAGAATATCCACAGGGTTGACGTTCGCCGCGATGGATTTCAACTCGTCCATTAGTTGCGCGTCCATTTGCGAACGCCCCGCAGTATCCACAATGACCAAGCCAAAGCCGCCCTTCTCGGCTTTCTCCGCCGCGCGTTTGGCGAGCTGCGGCGGCGCAAGCGACGTATCGGTTTCGACCTCGACGTCAATGCGTTGACCGAGTTGCTGCAATTGCTGAATAGCGGCGGGACGATACGGATCGCCCGCGACGAGCAACACGCGCTCGCCTTTGGATTTCATCAAACGCGCGAGTTTTCCCGCCGCAGTGGTTTTGCCCGCGCCCTGCAAACCGACCATCATAATGACGCGCGGCTTGGGTCCCGTTAAATTTAATGGGGCGGGTTCGCCAAGCGTGGCGATCAATTCTTCATTAACAATCTTGATGATTTGTTGACCGGGATTTAATGCCTTTGAAACCTCCGCGCCGACGGCGCGTTCGCGCACGCGGGCGATGAATGTTTTGACCACGCTGAAATGCACGTCCGCTTCGATGAGCGCGAGGCGCACTTCTTTCATCGCGGAGTCTACATCCGCTTCGGAGAGTTTTCCGCGTTTGCGGAGTTGATCGAAGATTTTGCCGAGTCGTCCAGTAAGCGTTTCAAACATGAGGGTAAATACTCCAGGCGTAGAATCTATTGAATAATCGGAAAGCGTTTGGCGGGGGAAAGCCGCGCAGGGTTTATCGGTTGCAGCGCAGCCCGTAGATAATCGGTATCCAGAGACTGAAAAATTTCAAGCGCGCCAATGATAGCGCCTCCATTGATTTGCGACAACCGAATTTTCTTTACAACGCAATCGAAACTACTTATACTCGCCCGTGTTTTCTAACTAATCATTCATCTCAATTCACGGAGGAAGCATGTCGAAAGAGAACGTAACTGTAAACGACAAAAAAGAGATTTTCGGCTGGGCAATGTACGACTGGGCGAATTCCGCGTTCAGCACCACCATCGGCACGGTATTTTTAGGTCCGTATGTGGCGAGCCTTGCGCGCGCGGCGGCGGAAGCGGCGGGGACGACAACCGTTTCATTTTTGGGAATTCCCATCGCGCCTGATTCATTCCTCCCTTACTGTATTTCATTTTCTGTGGGGATGCAGGTTTTGTTCCTGCCGATACTCGGCGCAATTGCAGATTATTCCCATTTGCGAAAACAAATGATGCAGGTTTTTGCGACCATCGGCGCGCTGGCGACGATTTTGATGTTCCTTGTCACAGGCGGATTATGGTGGTTGGGCGGTTTGCTCTTCGTGGTTGCCAATCTCGCTTTCGGCGCGGCAATCGTTTTCTACAACGCGTACCTGCCCGATATTGCCAGCGAGGATGAGAGAGATCGCGTCTCATCTTATGGATGGGCGATGGGCTATTTGGGCGGCGGTATTTTATTGGCGCTCAATCTGGCGTTCTTTACGTTCAGCGACGCGCTTGGCGTGCCGGGCGATCTTGCAGTCCGCATCAATCTTGCATCGGCTGGCGTCTGGTGGCTGGGATTTTCCTTCTTCACATGGCAAAGGCTGCGCCCGCGTCATGCGGCGCGCTTGTTGCCCGCAGGCGAAACATACGCGAGCATCGGCTTCAAACAATTGCGTAAAACCGTTTCCGAAATCAAGCAGTTCCCCGAGACCATCAAATTCCTTGTGGCGTACTTTTTATATAACGACGGCATCCAAACAGTGATTGCGGTTTCTTCCACATTCGCCGCCGCGCCGCTCATTCAAGGCGGGCTTGAACTTGGAACGTCCACTTTAATTTCGGTCATTTTGATGATTCAATTTGTGGCGTTCTTCGGCGCGTTATTCTGGGGAAAACTGGCGGGCTGGATCGGCGCGAAGCAATCGGTGGTCGTCAGTCTTGTGATTTGGGCGGGCGTGGTCATTTATGCGTACGGCGGGCTGAAAGGCGAAAGCGCAACCGCGCAATTCTTCATTCTCGGCATTTTCATCGCCATCGTGATGGGCGGTTCGCAAGCCATCAGCCGCAGCCTCTTCGCGCAGATGATCCCCAACGGAAAGGAAGCGGAATTTTTCTCCTTCTATGAAATCAGCGAACGCGGCACTTCATGGATTGGTCCGCTCGTGTTTGGTCTGGCAAATCAATTATTTGGGAATCTGCGCTACGCGATTCTCTCTTTGATTTTCTTCTTCATCGCGGGGTTGATCCTGCTCCCCTTTGTGGATGTGACTAAAGCCATCACAGACGCGAAGAAATACGAAGCGGAAGCAAGATAACAAGTTAAATAAAAAAACAGCGCGGTGATAAGCCGCGCTGTTTTTTTATTTATTCCGTGAGCCACAAGGGCAGGTTATAGACGCGCTTCTGTTTATATATTTTTTCCTCCAAAACCAGTTTGAAGCGCGGGGCTTCGCCTATAAAGGAAATGGAAAATTTCGGCGGCGCATTTTTATTGACGGCGACAAAAAAGCGTTCTCTCGCCGGATTGACAATGACGCTTATATACTGTTCGCCCATCCTCGCGGCATAGACCATTCCGTTATCCGCGACATAAACGATGAAGTTGTTGTTGGGTCCCGCGGCATATATGCCTTTCGCAAACGGTCCGAGATCGTATTCCAATTTATCTTCGCAGCGAAGGATGTGAAGCACATCGCCCGCCTTGGTATCGGTTCGGGTAATTACGAGGGGACATTCCGTCCAACTTGGCATGGATGTAGGAGTAGGTTCGTAGAAAAGCGTGAGCGTCGGCGTGCGCTGCACCACGGCGAGCGTGGCGGTGGATTCATAGAAAAGCGTGACCGTTGGCGTGGGCTGCACTACCGTAGACGTAGCGGATGGAACAGAAGCGGCTGCGCTCGTAAGAATCATGGGCAATTGGCTTGCAATGGGAATTTCGGGCGTAGAACCCGCCGACGGAAGATTGCACGCCCCCAGTAAAAGAATAATCGCAGATAATACAAAAATCGAATATCGTTTAAGTTGCATGAGCGCCTCTTGGATCAATTAATTTTGAGGCGGCAGTCGCCGGCCGCCGCCCCAAAATTATAGCGCCCTACTGAATATATTTTGCGAACTCCGCTTCAAAATCCTCTTGCGAGGTATAGCCGATAAATTTTTTCAACACCTTTCCGTTTGCGTCCAGTAAATAAAATTCGGGCTGGTAATAAAAACCCAGCGCGCGCTGAAAACTATCCGTATTCGCGTCGTCCGCGTCTAAAAATGCGAACTTGATCTTGCCGTAATATTTTGCTTCAAGCCCATGAACCATGGGCGCCATCGAGCGGCAGGTACTTCAGGTGAAGCGAAAAAATTCGACCATCTGCAAACCGCCCGAAGCGAGGTTAACCGTCGCGGGGTCGGTGGCTTGAAGTTTATCGCCGCGCGAAGTAACCGCAGGGACGACAGCGGGCGCTTGCGTGGCTTGAGGCTGGGAAACGCTTTCGGCGGGTTGAGTCGCTGCCTGCGTCGAATTCGCGGCGGGTTGTTTCGCTTGGGGGGCGCAGGAAGTCGACAAAAGGGCAACCAAAATCAGGGTTGGAAAAAAAGCGCGGGGTTTCATTTCATCTCCTTATATTTTTACGTCAGACAATTTGACGTCTCGCTATCTTACAAAATCAGAAGAACGCCGCGGGCGGCAAATAACAGCCCCTTGCCAATTCATCTGTATTATGCTATTTTTAGCATTAAGGATAAGAATGACTGATTTCCAGCAAAAAACGGTAATGATTATCGAAGACGAACCAGACGCCGCGGAAATGTTCGGCGAAATGATGCGCGTAAATGGATTCCGCGTGATCAAGCTGTTTTCCAGCGCGCCCGCCATCCCCATGCTCTCGCAAGAAAAACCCGACCTCGTCATTTTGGACGTGATGATGCCCGAAATTTCCGGTCTTGAAGTGCTGCGACACATCCGCGGCGAACCCGAACTCGCCGCCATCCCCGTCATCATCGTCTCGGCGAAAAGTATGCCCGGCGACATCAAAATCGGTCTGGAAGCGGGCGCGTCCATGTACCTCACCAAGCCCGTCGGTTTTCTCGATCTCAAAAATGCCGTCGAAAAAGTTTTATCCGCATAAACTTGCATGAGTCTTTTGCGCGCCTTTATCGCCATCGAATTTCCTAAACATACCCGCGATGCGGTCGCTCAACAAACCGCGCAGCTGCGCCAAACTTTGGGGAACGATATTATCCGCTGGGTTCCGCCCGAAAATATGCACCTGACGCTAAAATTTATCGGGGAAGTCGCCGCATCGCATCTGAGTTTTCTCAAGCAGATGATTTCTCACGCGGCGGATTCATACCCTCAGTTTGACCTGCAACTCAGCGGGCTTGGCTCGTACCCGGCGACGCGCCCTCCTCGCGTGTTGTGGATTGGAATCCACGCCCCGAATATTTTAATCGCGCTTCAAAAAGATATAGAAGCGGGCGCGGCGCGATTAGGATATGAACCCGAAGAACGTCCTTTCGCGCCGCATCTCACGCTCGGCAGAACGCGCCAAAACGCAAATCCCGCCGAACTGCCGAAAATCCGCGCCGCGCTGAACGCAATTCAACTTGGCAAAATTGATACCGCGCAAATAGACTCCGTCCATCTTTTCAAAAGCGATCTGAACCCGGGCGGCTCGATCTACACAAAATTATTTTCTGCGCCATTAAAAGCGGACTCAAGAATCCCCTGATTTTTGAGTAAAACCGCAAAGTTCAAAAGTCTGGAGACTTTTGAGTTCAACACATTTGAGGTGAACCCTGAACGCACTAGAACTTGCCCGCGAAATCGTAAACTCGCTCGAAGATAAAAAGGGCGAAGACATTGTCCTGATAGACCTGAAAGAAATCGTTTCTTTCACCGATTATTTTATTATCTGCACAGGCACCAGCGACCGCATGATAGACGCGCTCGCCAAAGCCGCCATTGAAGACATCCGCGCCGCGCACAAGAAGAAGGGCAAACTGCAAGGCTTCTCCCGCGACGGCTGGATAATCATTGATTACGGCGACGTTGTCGTACATCTTTTCTCGCCGGACCAGAGGGGTTTTTATAATTTGGAAGAATTATGGGAAGACGGTAAAGTGTTGGTGAGGGTGCAATAAAGAGGGTAGAAATTAGAGAGTAAAGAATAATTGTTTCCTGCGCAGACAGACGCGCAGGAAATTTTTTATTTAATGCAAGTTGCCGCTACCATGGATTTTGACTGATTTGAAAAAAATCTGTGTAAATCCGTGAAATCTGTGGCAAAGGTTTCTTGTTTTTGACTTATGCAAAAAGTCTAATGGATAAAAAAACAAAACCCATTAGCCGCAAATTTTCACGGATTTACGCGAATCTAGTTTGAAAATCCGCGAGAATTCGTAAAATTCGCGGCTAAAATTCTTGAAACAGGCTTAACCATTATTCACGTTAACAATAAAAAAAACATCCCACAGATAAAAATCCACAGGATGTTTTTACGAATTACGAACTTCTATTTCTCAAATACCCACGCGTCTACTGCGCGCGCCCAATCTACCAATTCATCCTTCTTGAACCAGAGCGCGACTTCGCGTTCGCCGGTTTCAGGTTTATCCGAAGCGTGGATGAGATTGCGTCCCACTTCGAGCGCAAAGTCATGGCGGATGGTGCCGGGGGCGGATTCTACGGGCTTGGTCGAGCCGACGGTCTGGCGCACAGCCGCAACCGCGTTGGGACCTTCCCATACCATCGCCATCACAGGCGCAGATGTGATGTAAGCAATCAATCCGTCATAAAAGCCTTTGCCCTTATGCTCGGCATAATGAGATTCAGCCAGTTCATTGCCGACCTTGATAAATTTGGCGGCAACCAAACGAAGTCCGCGGCGTTCAAAGCGGGAGATGGCTTCGCCGATCAATCCGCGCTGCACGCCATCGGGTTTTACAAGTACGAGCGTTCTTTCCACAGAAATTCCTCCGAAATAAAATATATAACGATTCGTCGAATCGCTAAATTAACGTATTAACTCTTCCGCCTTGTTATAGGCTTCGAGGGCTTCCTTCAAACGGTTGGCGCGCATATAAGCGTCGCCCAACGCCTGCCAGATACTCACTTCCACAGGGTAGCGGTAAATGGATTCTTTCAAATCGCGGATGGTCTCTTCGAGATGTTTCCCCTTCTTGATGAGATTTCCATAATGCTTCAACGCCGTCGGAATGTCGCCGCGCTCCAACTCGCCCTTGGCTTGATCCAACGCGGCGGTTCCGCTTTGCGCCTCAGGTTGGCGCGTCCGCGCGGGCAATCCTGTTTTCTTCCTGGCGGGCGCATCTGCGGGTTGAACTTGAACGGGCTGCGCGGGTTTCTGCGCCACAGGTTGCTTCTGCTCGGGCGCGGCTGGAATTGGCTTCGGCTCGACGGGTTTCCAATCTGAAGGCGAGGTGGGCATGGGCTGCACAGACTCGAACTTTTCGCGGTGATCCCATGGCGAGAGTTCGTCCTCATCGGGGATAGGCTCCGCTTCGCTGGTATCCAGAAGCCAATCGGGCAGGCTTTCCATCGCGGCGGGCGCAGGTTCCTCTTTTGTCACAGGCTGCCAGTCATCGGCTGATTCTTTTGCCTGAGAATCCACGTCGCTCAACCAATCGGGCAGATTGGATTTTGAAACAACGGGCGGCTCGTTTTTATTTGCAATCGCATCAGCCGCGATGGAAGCGGGCGTGGGCATTGCGTCGAAGGGAAGTCCCGGCTCCTCGTCCAAACTGCTCAGCCAATCTGAAAGATCGTTTTGCGGCATATCCTCGGCAGAAGTCTTTGGCGCGGACAATTCATCTACGCCGCTCAACCAGGCGGGCAAATCGGATTTTTGCGAATCTTGGGTCCGTCCGCTTGCGTCCGTATCGCTCAGCCATTCTGGGATTTCGCCGCGTTCTAAAGCGGGTTCTTCCGTTTGGTTTGCGGATTGGGCTGTCGAAGCGCTTTCAAATTCGGCAAAGAATTGCTCGCCGATATTCATTGCGTTTTCAACGGGCGCGGATTGTTCTGGCTGCGAAGCGCTTTCGAATTCAGCGAAGAATTGCTCGCCAATATTCATCGCGTTTTCAACGGGCGCGGATTCTTGCTGACCGATGTTTTGCGCCTGCGTCACCCATTCGGGCGGGGTCTCGTTGCGTTTGCTTGGGTCGGTGACCAGTTCTTCGGGTTTTGCGCCGTGCTTCGCGGCAAGCGATTCGAGCCATGCAACCGCGTCGTCTTGTTCCTGCGCGGTGGAGCCTAATCTATCGGCAGAAGCGGCGGGCGGCTTTTGAACGGGCGCGGATTCTTGCTGACCAATATCTTGCGCCTGCGTCACCCATTCGGGCGGAGTCTCGTTGCGTTTGCTTGGGTCGGTGACCAGTTCTTCGGGTTTTGCGCCGTGCTTCGCGGCAAGCGATTCGAGCCATGCCACCGCGTCGTCTTGTTCCTGCGCGGTGGAGCCTAAACTATCGGCAGAAGCGGCGGGCGGCGCGGGCGTAAATTCAACGGGCTGCGAATCGCCAAGTCCGCTGAGCCAATCAGGGACGTCGGCGGGTTGCGCGGGCGTTAATTCAACAGGCTGCGAATCGCCAAGTCCGCTGATCCAATCGGGGACGTCGGCGGGCTGCGCGGGCGTTAATTCGACGGGCTGCGAATCGCCAAGTCCGCTGAGCCAATCGGGGACGTCGGCGGGCTGCGCGGATTCGGTTTGCGGAGTTTGCCCTTTCAGCCAATCAGGAATATCAGCGGGGGCGAGCTCTGACGCGGGTTCTTCATCAAACATAGAGGTGGGTTGTTCAGGGCTGGTGGATTCTCCCCAACCTGCGGCGCGAAGGAAATCGGGAATGCCATCGCTCGATTGGGAAGATTCGGGCGCGGGGGCTGCCTCTGAAGATTCCGCGGGCTTCAACCAATCGGGTTGTTCGGATGGCGAAGCGGCAAGCCCAAGCGAGGAACTCCACTCGCGCGGCGCGGATTCTTCCATTTTGTATTCGAGCCGCTCCAGATTAATGGCGGCATCGGGGACTTCGCTAGATTGAAAAACGGAGCCTTTTACGAAAGTGGCGTACGGGTCGAGTTCGCCGACGCGCATACGATAAACCTGCGTGCTTTCGGCGGCGCCTGCCGTGGCGGGCAGCAGCTCGACCATGATGCGGTTTGCGTCGAAGCAATACGCGTAACGTTTGAGCAGTTGCACGCACATATCCGACGCATCCGCTTTTTGCCCGCCCTTGAAGTAGGCGCGCGCGAGCAGGACTTGCATATCCATGCGCTGCGGGTCCTGGGCAAGCACGGCGCGAATTTCGGCGATGGCTTGCGGATA
>JAQTWR010000048.1 GCA_028689195.1 Anaerolineales bacterium
AAGAAGGTTTTTCCGCAAGGGTTTCTCCGCGCGCGTTGATGAGTTTATTAGCAATCGTCGGGTCTTTTGCCCACGAAGGAATCAAGCCCCACAAGAAAAAATCCGCCGTAGATTTACCGTCGTTTGGAATGGCGAGAACAGGCTGCGACGGCGCGATATTAAATCGCGGCGCGAATTGGCTCGGAAAAATGAATTCGCCAAACGAATATTGAGCAGGGTCAACGGTTAAAGTAAATCGTCCGCACATTATTTCCTCAATTTTCTCGCATCGCCGTCGCGCATGGTGACGCCGATTGCATCCAGATGTTCCAGCAGCGCCTGAATATATTTTCGCGTCGTGCCGAACATATCGCGGACTTCGCCCAACGTAATCTGTCCATTTTGCAAAAGCGCGGCGCGGATTTTTTCAACCATGCCATCATAATCTTTTTTGCGGAAGACAACCTCCGCCGAAACTTGGGTCAACTCGCCCAACTCGATCAGCGCGTTGAAAATTTCTTCGCCAACTTCGGACTGGCAATCCTTGACGCTCGGCGGCGCAAAAGGATTCTGCTCAAATTTGCGCGTCAAACCCTGAACGCGATTTTGGTCGGCGGGCGCGAATTGGATTCTGTGTTCAGGTTTCGCCAAGCAAACCGAGTAATCAGCGAGCGAATGATCAGCGATCAGTTTGGCGATAACCGCATTGAAGATGCGCGGCGAAAGTTTTAGTTTGCTTTTCAATTCTTCGCGCGGAATGCCGCGTCTTAATGGAAAGTTCTGATGATACGCTTCGACGGTTTGCGAAATTTTTTCGCTTAACAAATTCCAATGCGGAAGCGCAACGATAAGCGCGCCATCCGTTTCGTTTTTTTCCAACGAAACGATTTGACCGTTTTCAATCAATTCATTCAAAGCGGATTGCGCGTCGGATATTTCCAGCCGCGATTTTGCAATCACTTCTTTTATGCTCGCCGCGCCCAGCGCCAGCGACGCTTGCAGCAAAACATCGGCGGGCGAGCCGTGCGCGATAGATTCCAGAGATTTGAGAAGATTCTCGTCAAAGCGTTTGTGCCTGCCTTTGGGTTGGTGATCCACAATCACGCCGCCGCCAAGCGTTTCGCTGGGAGAAGGTCGCCGCAGAATGTATCTATCTCCGCGCACGGCAACGACGGGATCGCGCAATTCAAGTTGAATCCAAGCCTCGCCGCCTGCTTTCAGTTCGTCCACGCCGAGCAAACGCAATGTTGCAATCGTCTCGCTTGCGCCGACGAAGAACTTTACTTCGTCGTTATGTTTGAGCGGGAGGGCGGCGTCTTTCAACAAACGAAATCGCGCATCAATTCTTCGCGTCGCTTGATATTGATTCGGATGGACGACCACTTCGCCGCGCTGAATTAATTCCGCGTCTATGCCCGAAATATTTACGGCGGTGCGCGAACCGATGGACGCGGTTTCTTCTTTTTTCTTGTGCGTTTGCAACCCGCGAATTCTGCCCGTCAAACCGCTCGGCAAAATTTCCACCTCGTCGCCGACGGAGAAACGCCCGTCGCTTAATGTGCCTGTGACGACGGCGCCAAATCCGCTCATGGTGAAGACTCGATCAATGGGCAGGCGCGGACGGTTGAGGTCGAGTCTTTGAGGCGTGGATTCTAATCGGGCTGCAAGAGTCGCTACAAGGGAATCAAGTCCCGCGCCGCTTTTGGCTGAGACGCGCAAAATGGGCGCATCGCTCAACACGGTATCGCGTACCGTTTCGCGGATATCCGCTTCCAAAAGATCAAGCCAGGCGGCGTCTGGCGCGAGATCAATTTTGGCGAGGACGATCAATCCGATGGGAATTTGAAGCAAATCCAAAATTGCGAGATGCTCTTTGGTTTGCGGCATTACGCCTTCGTCGGCGGCGATGACGAGCAGCGCCGCGTCAATTCCCCCAATACCCGCGAGCATGTTTTCAATAAAATCGCGGTGACCCGGCACGTCTATAATGCCAATCTCTTCGCCGTTGGGAAGTTTGAGCCAGCCGAAGCCGAGTTCGATGGTCATCTCGCGCGCCTGTTCTTCTTTGAGGCGGTCGGGATGCGTCCCCGTCAGCGCCGCGATGAGCGTGGATTTTCCGTGATCTACATGGCCAGCCGTGCCGATAACGCGCATAATTTATTTCTTTGCCGTCTTTTTGCCGTGTCCCATAATGCGCTGATAAGAAGTCATCCATTCGTGGACGACGTTCATCAACTCTTGCAATTCTTTTTCGGTGGCGTCGGTGACTTGATGGAGCTGGTCTTGCAGGGTTTGCGCGGCGTCGGTCATCGGCGAAATTCTTTCTTCTATTTTGCCCACATCTTTGCGAATATCGCGGAAGGATTCTTCGGACGAAAGGCTGTAGCCCGTCCAGCGTTTTTGGTCGTCGGTCTTGAAGGTGATCCACTCCTGACGCAGGCGGTCTTCGGCGAGACGCTGCATTTCGGTCACTTCGTTGATGCGGCGCTCGAGTTTGGTGTTGAGTTCGAGATAAATTTCCTGCGCTTTCTTCGCGCCGCGCAGGGCGTCATCCAACGCTTTGATGTGAACGTCAATGCCCGACGCGTCTTTTTGAAACGCGTCGAATTTTTCCTGCCAGCCTTTCCATGCGCGGTCGCGGTCAATTTGCGCGATGGTCTGCTGCTCAAGGAAGACGGCTTGCGCCTGTTTGCGCTCCTGTTCAGAGGCGAGCAAATCGGTGAAGCGATTTTCCACGTTGCGGATGCTATCGGCGGCGATTGTGTATTTATCGCGGTTTTCGTCCACGCGCTTGCGGACGGCGGCGACTTCGCCTTGAACATCGGCAATGCGCTTGAGGTCGTTTTTGCGCGTTTCGTCCATGGCTTTCAGCGAGCCGACCACATCTTCGTTGGAACGCGCAGCGGCTTCAACTTGCGTCTTGAAGTCGGCGATGTTGTTTAACATGCGCTGCATTTCGTCGCCGCGGTCCTTCAAGTTTTTTTTGAATTCGGTCAAGTTCGCGGTCGTCGTCGTTTTGAGTTGCACAATGGATTTTTGAAGTTCTTGTATTTCGGGCACAAAGCGTTTTGTGATCTCGCCTTCGGCTTTGGCGTGCGCCTTATCGTCTTCTTCGATCATTTTGACGAGTTCATTGCGCTGCTTTGTAATTAACGTCTCAAACTGGTCAACGCGTTTGATGGCGGGCGTCATATCCGAAACCTGTTTGCCGATGGTCTTAATCTGCTTGGAAACGGCGTTGACAGAAGTCTCGAAAGAATCAAGGCGTTCGTTTAACGCGGCAAGGGAATCCTTGTTGGCGCGCTGCTGTTTTTCCAAAAAGTCAAGCCGTTTGATGATTTGTTCAAATTCCATAATTTTCTCCGACGAACTCAAATAGAGAGTGTCTAACTTTGCGGGCTAAACACAAAGTCACGAAGACTCGAAGACGCAAAGAAACCTTTGAGGCTTGGCGTCTTTGCGCCTTCGCGTTAAAGAAAGCCCATCCTTTTAGACACTCCTCTCAAATACCTTGCCACAGATTACGCGAATTTTCACTGATTTTTTAACCAATTCGCGTCAATCCGTGAAATCAGCAGCTAAAAAATAGCGCGAATTAAATTGCCATATTGTTTGCGCGTGACGGAATTATAACGCCCGCATAAAAAAATTACCGTCCCAGATGCAGAAATAGCGCGGGTAAATCGGCGAGCAAGGGTTGCAGGATTTGCGGAAATATACCAATGGCGAATAAGCCGGCTACGCCAAGGGAAAGCATGATTATTTGCGCCCATGATTCATTTATGCCCCATGACGCGTTTTCATCCGCCATAACGAAGACCGCCAACGCGCGCGTCGCGGCGACGAGCAAGCCAAACACTCCCAGAAACACCCAGAAGGAAACGGTCAACGAGTAGCCCGCCAATTCCTGCCATAAAGCCAAACGCGAAGGGAAACCCGCCAATAGCGGAAACCCCGTCACCGAAAGATGGGCGGCAATCAGCGCGGATACCGCCAGCGGATATTTGCGCGCCAATCCGCGCACTTCGCTCAGGCGCAGCGAGTATGCCTGACGCTTGATAATAGAGAGCGCGAAAGCCCAGACGACTAATTCCAAGCCGCGCGGGATGAGCAAAAGGAAGATAACGTCCACAACGCGCGGAGAGCGCAGCCCCATCGCGAGGACGATCAATCCCGTTTCGAGGATTGCCGCGTAGCCCATCATCCGCCCGATATGTTTTTGCATGGAGGCGAAAACTCCGCCGCTGACGACCATAACGGTTCCAGAGAAAACTATCGCGCTCGAAATCTGCGGCGAAGCGCTGATCCACGCATAGCGGTCTAAAAATCCCAGCGCAAAAATCGTCGTGAAGGCGGTGAGAGACCAAAGCAGGAATCCCACAACGTAAGGCGAGACTTCTTCCAACAACAGGGGAATCCAGTTGTAAAACGGAAAAACGCCAAACAAGAAGGCGAACCCCAAACCAAGCATCGCGCCCGATTGAAGGGTCGCGCCAAAATCGCCCGGGTTGGCTTCCACGCCGGCGAGCGCCCATCCTGAAAAAAGGATGAAGGGCATGGCGAGCGTTTGGTAAACCAAAAAGCGCACCACGCCGCGTCCCGCTTTTTGATAGACGGGCACAAGCAAAGGGACAGCCAACATTGCAGCCATCTCTAATAGGAGCGAGGCGTAAAGAAACGGCTCGACGGCAATGGAGGCGGTCAACAGCGCGACGATCATCAAACTTAGCGCGGCAAAGCGTTTTTCAAAATCCAACGCGTAGGCGCAAATCAGCCAAAAGGCGGCGACGCCATAAATCATGGAAAGCAGCGCGCCGTCGGCGGCGGTCAAGACGAAACTGCGCCCAAAGAATGCGACGGACGCGGAAATTTTGATGGAGAGCGAGCCGATGAGGAGCGCGGTATCAATGGGGAAAATCAGCGCCGCGAGGGAAAGAAGCGCCGCCAACGTTCCGCCGGCGATGGACGAGTATTTTTCAGGCAGGAAGAAGAGGATTAACGCGCCCGCTAAAAAGGGAAGCAAAATCCATATCAGCGGCGCGCTCATTGTTCCTCCTCGATTTCAGGCGGGGTCGAACCTGCGAGCAACAAATACGAGCCGACAAGTCCAAGCCCTAGATTTATTATCGCCAAAAGTCCAACGACAAGAATCGAACTCTCGATTGCAGAGTATATGATTTCAAAGCCCGTCAGCATGGTCAGCAAGCCGAGAATGGTGTGAAGCAAGTTGGAAGAAACGCCAAGATGCGCGACGCCAATACCAATCAACAACAGACTGCCCGCAATGACTTGCAGCCCAAGACCCGGGATGACGGCTTCGATTCGCGCGGTAGAGCCTGCGGCGACAAAGGCGGCAATGCCAATCAAAGCGAACTGAAACCAGCGTCCGCGCAACATTGAAAACGGCTCGCTTTCTTCATCCGCGTTAGACAGCCCCAGCCGCGTCATCCCTAAAACGGCGACAACCATCCAACCGGCGATGAGTTTCGCAGAACCCATTACAAAAGGCAGGTGACGGATAATCAGCCAGAATGCGGCGAGATATTGCAGGGCTAAAGCGCCGAGACTCATGCGCCAATCGCGGCTGGTCAATATGGTCGCGGATGCGAGCAGAATCGCGCCGACGGCAATCCATGAAATGATTTCGACGATCATTTACGGAAGCCCCTGCGTGAGATACAAAATAAAAAGCGCCATGAATAATAAAGTCCACATGATTCCGCTTTCGCCTTCGAGAGTCGCCGCAATCGTTTGGCTGATTCCTTCAAGCGCGCGATAGACAAACCAAAAATTTCGATAGACGCTGTTCACGCCCGACGCGGCGGCTCCGACCCAATGCGCGCGGATTGGATTGAGGATGCGGAGTCGCGGGGTTGCCCAAACCAAAATCGCAGCCAGCAGCGAAGCGAGCAGCGCGTGCAGCCAGGCGCCGACCTGAAGCGCGCCGCCCCAGCCTGTTATTCCCAATAAAAATTGAAGCGCAACCAATAAAACAATTCCCGATAAATACACGGTGCGCATCCAGACAGGCTGCGCTTCCAGCGAGTCTCTGCCGGCGGGGCGAAGCGCGTGGCGGATAAATCCCGAGATGAGTAAAGCCTGCGCGGCGATTACAAATGGCGCGAAGAATCCCAACGCGCGAAGCCATGCTCCGCCCGTCAGTGAAAACGGCAGCGAGGATAAACTCCACGCGCCGAGAAGCAGCGCGCGATTCAGCCAGACATGTTGAATGGACGATAGGAACAGCGAACCGCCCACGAGAATCAACGCGCAGCCCCAGGCGACCGCGCCTAACGGATTGCCGCTCAACGCGGAGATGACAGCCAGCGCAGCCAAGCCGATGACCCAATATGGACGACCTATTAATTCATCGGGCGCGCGCAGCCACATCCAGCCGCCGTACAGCGCAGCGATGACCGCAAGCGCCAGCATGAACGGCGTTAATGTAGAGGCTAAACTGCCTGCGGGAACGTGCGCCAACAGCGCCAGACTCGACGCCGCCGAGATTAACCGAAACGATGTGCCAAATCCGCGCCGCAGTATCGACTCGGCGGAATAGGGAAGATGCAAAGGCAGCACGCCCAAGCGCAATCCCGCCGCGGCGACGAGGTATAACCCCGCGTTGGGAGAAATGGATTGGAAATCAAACGCGCTTCCGTTCGCAACGCTGACGATATTCGCCCACAACAGCAAACCGATTCCAAATATGCGCGTGGAGAAAGAGATCACCACTCTTTCATTCTGCGCGGGTCCGTCCACGGAGCGAATCTGCGCGACGAGTTCAACCAGGTCCAACGCGCCCCAGATCAACAACAGCGTAAATGGATTATTTGCAGTGACGGCTAAAAGTCCAAGCCCGCCCAAGGCAAGCGCGCCCGCCCAAGCAAATGGATTGGTCAAAGTCGGACGCGCAACCGCAGTCAACAGAATCGCCAGCGTGAGCGCCGAAATACTTGCCACAAATGGGAAGGAGAGTCCGTCCGCGCGAAATAGAATCGGGTTGACGAATAAAGCGCGCGGCTGCCACGCGGGCAGGGAAAACTCAAAAGGCATTTGCGCGAGCCACATAAACACGCTGATTAACGCCAGCGCCCCGCCGCCGACGGCGACCAGCCAGGCAATACGCGCATTTGCAGAACTCATACGCAACGTCATCAAGACAAGCGCCGCGAGAAAGAGAAGCGAAGAGGAAATTAGAATTAACATTGAAGACGGCAATTTTATCAGTTTTATGAGTTTACAACGCAGCCGCCACGCGCTGATTCGCAGAACGTTGGTACAATCACGCCCATGAATTTCGGAAAACAATTAAATTATAAGAATCCCATATTTTGGATTTTCCTTATTTTACTCACAGCCGCCTGCGGCAGCGAAGCCACGCCCGCGCCGATTGCCCCCCAGGCGCTTATGCCCATCGTCGCCACGCTGACCCCGTTTCAATCGCAGGGCAACGCGTCCGCCAATCCGTATGACCAAGCGCTTGCCGCGCCCGTCGAGTTGACTTTTACGCCCTACCCGATGGGCTACATTCCTTCAAACGGATTTTCCACGCCCGCGCGAATCATCACAGAAACAGCCAAGCCAAATCCGCTGAATATCTACAACCCGCTGACGGGTTTGCCCGTCGGCGACCCCGCCTTGCTGGAACGCAGACCCATGGCAATCAAGGTCGCCAACTCGCCCGATTACATCCGCCCGCAATCAGGATTGACGCTCGCCGACGTGGTCTTTGAATATTACATCGAATGGGGCGACACGCGCTTCATCGCCGTGATGTACGGAAACGATTCTCCGATGGTGGGACCCGTGCGCTCTGGACGTTACTTCGACGAGCATGTCGCGCGGATGTACAACGCTTTCCTCGTCTTCAAATACGCCGACCCGCGCGAATATTCCTATTTGATAAATTCGACGTTGAACGATTTTCTCGTAGTGCCCGGCAACAGAAAAGATTGTCCGCCTTTTATATTTGGTCCATATAAACGCGAGGAATACAACAATTATTTTTTCAACACGCTCAAATGGGCGGACTGCGCCGCGAAGAAGGGCGTGGATAATTCGCGCCAGCCCCTGCGCGGCGGATTTTTTGCGGAGGAAGCCCCCGAAAGCGCATTGAAAGTCAACCGCATGTTTTTCCATTATTCCGTTTACAACTATAGTTACTGGGAATACGATCCCATCACTAAAAAATATTTCCGCTCGCAGGAAGCGAACGACATGATAAAAGGAAAAACCGAAGCCTACGCCCCGCTGATTGACGCGCAAACCGGACAACAAGTAACGGCGGATAACGTCGTCGTTTTATTCGCGCCGCATACGTTTGCGAATCAATTCAACGCGCACGACCAGGTCTATAATATTGACCTGCTTGATTCGGGCAACGCGTATGTTTTCCGCAACGGCGTGGCGCTGCCCGCGCAATGGCGGCGCGCGGATATTAATCAGCCGCTGTTATTGACCACGTTGTTGGGAGAGCCAATCTACCTGCATCCGGGGCGCACGTTTTATCAAGTGCTGGGAGTCAATTCCTCGTACGAACAAAACGGAACGGATTGGCGGTTTACGTTTAGAACGCCGTGAAACCGTAGCGCGACATTTATGTCGCGGCTGGTAATGTATTAAAATAAAATCACCCTGCCGCTGTCGCGCCGAGCGACAGCTAACGATGGAGCATACAATGACCTTTGACCCCGTTTTTCTCAGCAGCCTGACTCTTGTGATGACCGCCTTCGGCGGCGCGTTTCTTGCCGCGTTATGGATCAGCCTTGTAATTTGGACATACCGCGACATCCGCGCGCGCGCCCGCGACCCCTTGGTGCAGACGCTTGCCGCGCTGCTCGTAGCGGTGTTGAACCTGCCCGGCGTTCTCGTCTACCTCATCTTACGTCCGCAGCGCACATTAGAAGAAGAATATCAGCGCACGCTCGAAGAAGAAGCGCTGCTGCAAGCGCTGGAAGATTTGCCGCTTTGCCCGGGCTGCGAACGGCGCGTAAAAGAAGATTGGCAAGTCTGCCCGAACTGTCACACGAAATTAAAGAAGACCTGCCACAACTGCTCCAAGTTCATGGAACTGGCGTGGAATATCTGCCCGTTTTGTGGAACGCCCGCGGCGGGGATGCGCATTGAATCCACCAGCATGGACGACGCCCTGCGCGCCCTGAAAATCGGCGACGACCAATCAGACGTGAAAGTCGAATCATGAAAATAGAATCCATTACGCTCAATCACATCCGTATGCCGCTCGTCTCGCCGTTCGAGACTTCGTTCGGGCGCGAGGTGGAACGCGAGTGCGTCATCGTCGCCATCCGCTCCGAAGGATTGACGGGCTACGGCGAATGCGTCGCCACGCGCGACCCGGGCTACAACTACGAAACCACAGGCACGGCTGTTCACATCCTCAAAGACTTTATTGCGCCATTAATTTTGGGACAGGACGTGCAAGACGCGGACGATTTCCAGCGGCGCGTGGCGGGTATTCGCGGTCACAACCTTGCGAAGGCGGGCGTCGAAATGGCGTTATGGGATTTGCTTGGCAAGCGCGAGAATAAATCGCATAGGGAGTTATTCGGCGGCGCGCGCGAAAAAGTGGCGGTGGGGGTTTCTATCGGGATTCAAGAGTCAGCGCCGCGGTTGGTAAAAAGCGCGGCGGATTATATAAAGCAGGGTTATCAGCGCGTAAAGATCAAAATCAAACCGGGGAGAGACGTGGCGGACGCATCCGCAGTTCGCAAGGAATTTCCAAATATCCGCCTGCAAGTAGACGCAAACTCCGCATACACATTAGACGACGCGAAAATCCTAAAACCGCTGGACGCCCTGAATTTATTGTTGATCGAGCAGCCGTTATTCGAGGACGATATTTGGGATCACCACAAATTACAGGAAGAATTTTCGACGCCAATTTGCCTGGACGAAAGCATTACCTCGCCGCGTCATGCGCGCTACGCCATCGAAATGAAAGCCTGCCGCGTGATTAACATCAAAGCGGGCAGGCTCGGCGGGCTGAGTCAAGGCGTGATGACGCATGATATTTGCCGCGAAAATAACCTGCCCGTTTGGTGCGGCGGCATGTTGGAAACGGGCATTGGACGCGCCTCGAATCTTGCGCTGGCGTCGCTGCCGAATTTTATTTTGCCCGCCGATATTTCCGCGTCTGACCGCTATTACAAACAGGATATTACGAACGAGCGTTTCACCCTAAACGAGGATTCAACCATTGACGTTCCTACAGGCGCGGGACTTGGCGTAACCGTCAACGAAGACGCGCTGAAGAACTTTTCATTGGCTGCAATACAACTGAACCTGCCTTGAAACACGGCATTCCCAAAGGACAAAAACATTTATGAAAGCAATGCGACAAAGAAATATCCTCAAACTTTTCAGCGCCGTTTTACTCGGCGCGCTTTTACTTTCTGCGTGCCAGCCTGCGACGCGGAACGCGCAGCCGCCAAACGAAGCGCCGAAGGTTGACGCTACGCCAACGGCGGCGCAAAACTCCGCGCAGCCGCAACAAATTTGGATCAGCCCCGCCGTCCCCGCGCCGCTGCGCGACGCGTATATTGAAGGTTGGGGCGGGCAAGCGTCGGCAACCGAGCAGGCGTCTGCGAACTTGCATCTCGACGTTGCAAAGCCCGCCGAAGGCTCGGCGCGCGGCTCGGTGTGGACTTACGCGCTTGTCGCGCCTTTCCCCACGTTGATTGACGACGTGACTACGCAGGAAATCATCTCGGTTTGGAGCGGCTCCGCGTTTGGAAGATTCGCGGGGAAGCCCCTATTGATGGACGAATCCACGCTCGAAACATTTACCGCCCTCTGGGGAGTTCCCGCCGCCGACGCGGTTCAAGTTGTTCCCGCCGAGCAATTATTAGACTCTGCGTGGAATCAAATGCCCGCGCTGGCTCTCATCCCGTTCGAGAAGATTGAACCCAAATGGAAGGTGTTGACGATTGACGGGCAATCGCCCATACAAAAAAAATTCGACGCCGCCATTTACCCGCTGACCGCGCAGTATCGCCTGACTTGCGCCGCACCCTGCCAGCCTCCCAGCGCGCTAAACCTATCGTTCGATAATTACGACCCCGCCAAATTGACGACCGTCATCTTAACGGGCGTGACGGCTCTCGTCCGCGCGACGGCGGCGAAGATGGACATCAAGGGCATCACCTACCCCGGCGAAGTCATCCGCGATACGTTACGCGAAGCGGACGTTGCCCACATCAACAACGAAGTCCCGTTTTACGGCGGCTGTCCGAAGCCGGACCCGAACCAAGGCAAGCAAATCTTTTGCAGCGCCTCGCGTTATGTTGAACTCTTGACCGACGTGGGTACCGACGTTATCGAACTTTCAGGCGACCACTTCGCCGATTACGGCGAAGACGCCATGTATCAAACGCTGAAAATATACGAAGACAACAACCTTCCGTATTATGGCGGCGGCTACAACGTGGAAGACGGGCGCAAACCGCTGTTGTTTGAAGTGAACGGCAGCAAGATCATGTTCATCGGCTGCAACTACAAAACCATCTACGCCAGCGCAACCGACACGATTCCAGGCGCTGTGCCGTGCGATTTCCCCTATATGACGGAACAAATCAAACAATACCGCGCACAGGGCTACCTGCCCATCTCCACGTTTCAATACCATGAGTTCGACACGCCCGAAGCGCGCCCGCAACAAATGATTGACTTCCGCAGAATGGCTGACGCGGGAGCCGTCATCGTTAGCGGCAGTCAGGCGCACGTTCCGCAGGCAATGGAGTTTCGTAACGGCGCGTTCATCCATTACGGAGTGGGCAACCTCTTCTTCGACCAATCCACCAAGAACACGAAACGCGAGTTTCTCGACAGGCACGTTTTCTACGACGGCAGGTATCTCGGCGTGGAGTTGCTGACGACCCTTCTCGTTGACCAAGCGCGCCCGCGTTTTATGACGGCGGAAGAACGCGCCAAGTTT
>JAQTWR010000390.1 GCA_028689195.1 Anaerolineales bacterium
GACCCCGCGTCGTATCCCGATCTATTGGTTGGATTGGAATCGCCCGACGACGCGGCGGTGTGGCGTTTAAGCGAAGACAAAGCGATTGTCGTCACCACCGATTTTTTCACGCCCGTTGTGGATACCGCCTACGAATATGGCGCAATTGCCGCCGCGAACAGCCTATCGGATATTTACGCGATGGGCGGAGTTCCCTTCCTCGCGTTGAATATCGCCGCGTTACCCGACCAACTGCCAAGCGAAGTCTCCAGCGAGATTTTGCGCGGCGGCGCGGAAAAAGCGCGCGAAGCGGGCGTCGTCATCGCGGGCGGGCATACGGTCAAAGATAAAGAGCCAAAGTATGGATTAGTCGCCATCGGTTTTGTCGACCCGCGCAAGATCATCAGCAAAAATGGATTGAAGGTTGGCGATGCGCTTGTGTTAACCAAACCGCTCGGCGGCGGCGTCACAACGACCGCGTTGAAACAAGAAAAAGCGCGCGTCAACGATGTGAAAGAAGTCACTGCATGGATGCTGCGCCTGAATAAAATCGCGGGGCAACTCGCCTCCGAATTCGATTTGCGCGGCGGAACAGACATTACCGGTTTCGGTTTTCTGGGTCACGCGATGGAAATGGCTGAAGCCTCCGGCGTTTTGTTGTCAATTGAAAACGGGAAGATACCGCTTTTAAGCGGCGCGCGTCAATATGCAGAAAAGGGGTTCTTCCCCGGCGGCGCGTTCGACAATAAAGGATACTTCGAGGCGTCCGTTAAATTTGACGGGACGATTGACGAACCCGCCCAAATGCTGCTTTTCGACCCGCAAACCAGCGGCGGATTGCTGCTTGGCGTTCCACAGGAAAAACTGGCGGGCTTCAAAAAACGCGCGGACGAATTAGAACAACCCATCTGGGTCATCGGCGAAGTATGCGCGGGAAAAGGAATCGAGGTCAAAGCGTAATGTTTTACATTAGCTCGCTGGAATTAACCCTAACCTGCGCATTGATCGCGTTTCTTTTTGTCGCGCCAATAATCGTAAAACGAACTTACGCGCAAATGGATAAACGCCTGAAAGACGTCGAAAAGAAGATCGAGAAAAAGAAATAAGTTACAATAGGTTATCGAGGCGCGTAAAGAAATTAAACCGTATCGGAAATTAAAGCGGGATGCCGGCGCGCGTTGAAAGTTGGTCGCGCCTGCGTCCCGATAAATTTGTTGCCCAGATAAAAACCAGCAGGAAAAAAATCGCAAATCATCATGTCTGAAATTCCCATAGAAACTAATTTTAGCGGCGGATTGATCGCCATAGCTGTTCTCCTATTGCTAAACGGCGCGCTTGCCATGGCGGAAACCGCCCTGCTCTCTGTACGAAAAACCCGTCTGCAAAACCAATACAATAAAGGGGATTCGCGCGCAGGCGTCGTATTAAAACTTACCGAGAATCCCAATCAATTTCTTTCGGTTATTCAAATAGGAATTACGTCCATTGACTTGCTCATCGGCGCGTTGACTGGCGCGACCCTGGGTATCTGGATACACGAAAAAGTTAGCGGCTACCCCTTTTTGCAACCGTACAGCGAGGCGATCGGGTTAATCGTCGGCGTGCTGCCGGTTACTTATTTATCGCTGGTTCTGGGAGAACTTGTTCCCAAACGGCTGGCGATGCGCGACCCGGAAAACGTCTCATCCATCATTGCGCCGCCGATGTTGTTCTTTTCCAAAATCTTTTCGCCGCTCGTCCGCCTGTTGAGTTTCTCGACAGAAACGGTTTTACGATTGATGGGCGTCAAACCGATGGAAGAGCAGCCCGTTACCGAAGAAGAGATACAGTTATTAATAGATCAGGGAACGCAGGCGGGCATCTTTGAAGAAGCCGAACAGGATATGGTGGAGGGAATTTTCAGCCTCGGCGATTCGCGCGTGTATTCGTTAATGACCCCGCGCACAGAACTCGTCTGGTTGGACGTCGCCGACACTATCGAAGATATTAGGGATAAAATCGCCTCGTGTCCATACTCGCGTTTCCCCATCAGACAGGATTCGCTGGAGACGATTCTCGGCATCGTCAAATCGCGCGATTTGTTAGTTGACAGTTTATCGGGCAAAGACATCAATTTGATGGAAGCGCTAAAACCCGCGTACTTTATCCCCGAAACCATGTTCGCCTCGCGCGCGCTGGAACTCTTCAAAGAAAAGAACACGGAACTCCTTTTGGTGGTGGATGAATTCGGCGGACTGCAAGGCTTGCTCACCATCAACGATATTTTGGAAGAGATCGTCGGCGCGATGGAATTTGAAGAACCCCAAGCCACGCAAAGACAGGATGGCTCATGGCTGCTGGACGGCATGTTGGAAGTGGACGAATTCAAAGAGTTATTCAACTTCAATTCCCTGCCGCACGAAGACGAATATGAAACGCTAAGCGGCTTTGTAATGACCCTGCTTGGACGCGTGCCGCAAACTACCGATAATTTTGAATATGGCGGATTCCGTTTTGAAGTGATTGATATGGACGGTCGCCGCGTGGATAAGGTGTTGGTAACGACGCTGCCAAAACCTGCGTAATGCACATTCGTAAATGTGGAGAAAAAAAACATGACCGCCTATGTAATCGTAGACATCGAAGTGACCGACCCTGAAGGCTACAAAGAATATGTCAAACTCGCGCCTGAAGCCGTGAAATTGTATGGCGGAAAATATATCGCGCGCGGCGGAAAGAACGAAACGCTCGAAGGCGAATGGCAGGCAAAACGACACGTCATTCTCGAATTTCCCGATTCGGAACAAGCCAAAAAATGGCTCAGCTCTGAGGAATATGCGCCCGCGCGCGCCATGCGGCATAAATATGCAAAGACAAACATGGTCGTTGTCGAGGGCGTGTGAATTCAACCCAAAAATACATCCTCGCCATTGATCTCGGCACTTCGGGTCCTAAAGTCGCGCTATTCTCCACGCAA
>JAQTWR010000391.1 GCA_028689195.1 Anaerolineales bacterium
CGTCGCGGTATTCGACTTGTGCGTGATTCGCGGCGCGCGAAACGACCGCGCCATAGTTTTTCCATGCGTCAAAATGCGCGAAGACGGCGAACGCGGCGAGGATCATCATCAGCGGCATGGAAAATTTCTCTGCGTTTTGCGTGAATCTATTCAACAAGATGTAAACTGCATAACCGCACAGCAGCCCAATGTACGGCGACCAGCCGATAAAGTAATGTAGATAATTCCTTCCAGACAATCCGCTCAAGACCGCTTCAAGCGGCAACCCAATAACGAGGACGAGAAGAAACTTTCCCTGCGGGGTGGAGAGCGTGTCGCGTTTGAAGGAAGAAATCAACGCGGAGATGTATCCCAGAAGCGCAATCGCAATCCACAAGAATCCAATTCCGCGCGCGGCGTTTACGATTCCTTCAACGATGCGCGACAGTCCGCCGCCTTCGCTGTATTGGGCGTTGAATATAATCACCACGTCAATCATTTCAGTCAGCGCGTTGCGCGCGGAAAAATATACGAGCGCGGGAATGACGACGACCAACGCGCCCAATAGAATTTGAACGGCGCGATGAGCGAGCAAACGCCAATCTTTGGAGAGGAGCGCTAAAACAAAATACGCGCCGGCAATCGCAACTTGCGCGCTGATATTGTTTGGGCGCAGCAGGATATTCAATCCCAATGTCGCGCCGATGATAAATTCGTCATTGCGAGGAGGGCGGTAGCCCGACGAAGCAATCTCAGCGCGTCGCAATGACATATCGTCGTTGCTTTTCAAGTAAAACAAAAACGCCATGAAACTAAACAGCAGCGAATATTCTTCCGAGAAGTTTCCGCCTTGCAAAACGTTCCCCGCCGCCGCGACCCAGACGAACGTCCCTATAATCGCGGGAATTTCGCCCATCGTGCGTTTGATGACGGTATAGCCAACGGCGCTTGCGGCGAATAAGAAAATAAATTCAAGCAGCCAAATTCCCCAACGCGAACCGCCCGTGAGGAAAAGTCCCAGCGCGTTGAGATAAAACACCAGCGGACCTTTGTTCTCCCACACATCCCTGTATGGAATTTTGCCTTTCAGAATCAACGAGCCGATGTAGAGGAAAATTCCGCTGTCGCGCCCGGGATAGGAAAGCATGGGGTTTGAGAGGATGCCGGCGGTTAGCAGCCCCATCCATAATGTCTTTACGACTTTTTTCATCATGCGCCTTTTGAAAAGTTGACAGCCGCGCGCGCGGCTGTCAACTGATTGCTATTTTATCTCGCCGTTCAGTTTCTTGATTTTGATAAATAACTCGCGCCATTGAATTTTTGAAACGCCGAGTTTCTCGCGCACTTTGTCTGATTCCATGCCCGATTGATAGTCGCGCAGCGCGCACGTCCAGCGGCACATATCGAAGGATAGATTCTTGGTCAGCCCCGCTTCTTCGCCGACGTCTTCGAGCAAATATTCCAACCTGCGCTGCGACCAGGGGAAAACCTTATCTACGGGGTTGTATTGCGCCAAATACTCCTGATATGCGGCGATCCAATCTTCATCCACTTCCAGTTTGCGTTCCTTGTAGCGGTTGGCGGGACTGGCGTAGCGGATAAAAACGTGAGGTCCCTTCTTCGCTTCAAGGTCGACGTGATTGAGGTGGATGCCCAAACATTCGCTTTTCTTAATGCCTGTGGTCAGCAAAAGATAAACGAGCGCGTAATAACGGGCGTCGGGTTTTTTCTCGCGGCGGTGACGGTCTGCGGCGAGCAGCGCGGCGTCAAATTCGTCATTGGTCAATACTTGCGGAAGCGGGCTGATAACAGAACGCTGCGCGACTTTTTCCGCGGGGTCGAGAACCAGCGTCCCGTTTTTGTGCAGCCAGCGGAAAAATGACTTCACCGAAGTGATGCGCCGCGAAAGCGTCTTGGGGCTGCAAGGGACGCCGCGTTCTTTTTCCATCCACTCGAAGAATCTGTTTAAGTCGTCGGTGGTGACAGCCCCAATTGATTGATCGGGCGCGAGGAATTTCGTCAGCAGACGAATATCCGAAAGAAAGGCTTTGAGCGTGTGCGACGAACGTCCCTGATCGGTGAGAAACATCTCCCAGCCGTTGATGGCGGTGGGCAGCAGCGTTTTTGCGGTGATATGTGCGGAAGTTGAGGTATTTGTTTTTGCCATAGTGTCCTCTTACGGTAGCGCGTAGTCTTTTCGTATAGTTTAGCGAATTTAAGATGAGATGTCAACTGCGTTCGCGCAAAATTCGACGCGAGTTAACAATCAATGCGAAAGGTCTTGCGGCTGAAAACATGCGTCGTAATCGGCGCCGAGTATCACGCCATACTGTGCGTTTGGATTGCCGTTGGGCAGCGAGATTACGTTCGCCGAGAGTAAATTCAGCGCGGCGATGACAGACTGCCTTTCGTTAGGGTCTTGATTTGGCGTGAAATCCACGACCACAGACGAGGCGTAATTGCGGCTGTCTGCGGCGGTGATTATTGTTTGATAGCCCGCGTAATTCAACCGCGAAGCCGCGAGCGCGTCCAACGTATTTATGGACGAACCGTTTTGGACTTCCACCGTGATTGTTTTGCGCGTGATTGCGTAATTGGATAGCGTCGTGGCTTCGAGCAGCATCTGTTTGAGCGGCTCGTCGTTTGGCAGCAGTACCGCCGCGCCGCCGGGCGTCGTCCATCCGCTGACGTAAGGCGGGCGGATGTAATATCCGCGAATATTTGCGTTGGTGAAGTTGAGCGCGTAAGGCGACATGCTCAACATATCCGCAAGCCCCAAATCGGTAATGACCGTGCTGGAAAAATCGTTATAGAGTTGCGGAATTTTACTGAAGGTATCTGTCTTCAGCGCTTGATTGAAAATGGAGCGCAGGACTTCCTGCTGGCGGCGTCCGCGGTCGAAGTCGTTGGATTTGGAGCGCGAGCGCGCATACCATAGCGCGAGGTCGC
>JAQTWR010000392.1 GCA_028689195.1 Anaerolineales bacterium
CGAACAGGATCACGTCGAAAGCGGATGGTCCCCGCCCCCGTACAAACGACTGATGAAATTCATCCGTCGCCGCGTATGCGACAGCCATCAGCCAGGCGAGCCAGTAATATTTTTTATCGTATTTCATGCCGTGAAAATAAGAGACTGCAAGCAGCGCATACCCAACAACGTGACCCGATTTTTTAGCGAGATAATCCCAGCCCGCAAAATTGGGATCGAATCGCTTGGGCGCGATGAAAATAAAAAGATGGCGATCATCATCAAAAGCGCGGGAAGCCAGCGCGGTAAACGCAAGGGGAATTTTTTCATTTGGTTCGCAAACGTAAAAGCGCCAAACCCATAAAGGACTTGGCGCTTTCTGTTTTTAGGGAAGTCTAAATATCTTCCAGCCGAATATTGACGTTCACGCTGCCGTCGCCCAAATCGACGCCTTGAATCACAATGGCTTTGCCGCTCTGGTGACCGTCGAAGACCATGCTAAAAGTAGTGTCGGAAGTGACGGTGAGAATTTGGCGTTCGACATAGCCGCTTTTTGCAAACGCATCCGCGTAGAAACTTATCGCGTCGTTCAGGCTCATCTTGACTTGAAAGTTAAGCGCGCCGCCTATGTTCATCACATTGAACGCGCCGTCGGGGATGGGAAATTCGCTCCCGGCAGGGGTATTTCCGCCGCCGTCAGGTACCGCGGTCGGAACAGCGTCTGGCGGTAGGGGTTGTTCCGCGCCGTAGTTGTTTTCGGGCGCTTCGGTCGCGCCCGAGCCCGTCAGAGTCTGGCAGGCAAGCGCGGCAAATATCAGGGCGGTAATCGAAAGTAAAACGCCGTATTTTTTCATTCAACATCTCCTTTTGTAAAATTGTTAAATGAAATTATAAACCTTTGTCACAGAATTATATTGAACAAATAGCCCGTAATCACAATGGCAAGCGCGACCGTCCCAATGAAAACCGCGATGAGTTGCGGTTTAAGCACGCGGCGCAGGATGATCATTTCAGGCAGGCTCAACCCGACGACGGACATCATAAATGCAAGCGAAGTCCCAAGCGCCGCGCCTTTTTCCATCAACGCGCTGACGATGGGGATGATTCCCGCCGCGTTGGAATATAACGGGACGCCAAGAATCACCGCCGCGGGAACGCTCCACCACGCGCCTTTGCCGAGAATATCCGCCAGCGCGCTTTCAGGGACGAACCCGTGAATTCCCGCGCCGACCGCGATTCCGATCACAACGTACACCCATACTTTGCCGACGATTTCCTTTGCGCTGTCTAACGCGATTTGAAAACGCTGACTCCACGTCGGTTGTTCGGGCAGGTTCGCGCCTTTGCCAACTTTGATCTGCCAGACGAAATCTTCCACATAGCGTTCCAGTTTCAAACGCCCAATAACCACGCCCGCAATGACCGCAATGGTCAAGCCGGAGAGAAGGTAAAGCCCCGCGACCTTCCAACCGAACAAGCCGAACAACATGACCAGGGCTACTTCGTTCACTACTGGCGCGGAAATCAGGAACGAAAACGTTACGCCAAGCGGAATTCCGGATTCGACAAATCCGATAAAAAGCGGGACAGCCGAACACGAGCAAAACGGCGTGACGATTCCCAGCGACGCGGCAAGTACGTTGCCGACTCCTTCGCGCTTGCCCCCGAGCCATGCGCGGGTTTGTTCCGCGCTGAAGAATGAGCGCAGCAAGGTGATGAGAAAGATCATTCCGCCTAATAACAAAATAATTTTCGGCACGTCGTAAAAAAAGAACGCCAATGACGCGCCGAGATGAGAATCGGGCGAAAGTTTCAACAAGCCGTAAGAAAGCCAATCTGCAAAGGGCTGGACGATGTTGTAGAGAATCAGCCAAACTACGACCGCCATTCCTACAAACAGAAACGACTTCAGTTCATGTTTTGCGTCTAAACGCGATGGCACAACTTGATTCATTAATTCACCTTCAAGCGGACGCGCCGCCGAAATATTTTTTCTGGAAGAAAAACGCAACGTTGACCAATCCGATCATCACCGGCACTTCGATGAGCGGACCGATTACCGCTGCGAATGCCGCGCCGGAATTGATTCCAAAAACCGCGACAGCGACGGCGATTGCCAATTCAAAGTTGTTGCTCGCCGCCGTGAATGAAAGCGTGGTCGTCTTGGAATAATCCGCGCCGATTGACTTGCCCATAAAAAACGAGACGAGGAACATCGCCACAAAGTAGATCAACAACGGGATGGCGATCCGCACGACGTCAAGCGGCAGTTGCACGATCACATCGCCTTTGAGCGAAAACATGACTATGATGGTAAACAGCAGCGCGATCAATGTCAGCGGGCTGATTCTCGGCACGAATTCTTTGTGATACCAGTCTTTTCCCTTCGCGCGGACAAGAATCAAGCGCGTGAGAAATCCCGCGATGAAAGGAATTCCCAAGTAGATGAAAACGCTCTTCGCAATCTCGCCGATGGTGATGTTTACGATGTTGCCCGTCATGCCAAACCAGGTGGGCAAAACGGTGATGAACATGTACGCATATACGCTGTAAAACAAGACTTGAAAGATGCTGTTGAAAGCCACCAGCCCCGCCGCGTATTCGGCGTCGCCTTTGGCGAGATCGTTCCATACGATGACCATGGCGATACAGCGCGCGAGACCAATGAGAATGAGTCCCGTCATATATTCGGGGTAGCCGCGCAAAAAGACGATGGCGAGGACGAACATCAAAACGGGTCCGATCACCCAATTTTGAATCAGCGAGAGGCTGAGAATTTTCCAGTTGCGGAACACGTCGCCCAACTCGTCATAGCGGACTTTCGCCAGCGGCGGATACATCATCAAAATTAATCCAATCGCAATCGGGATGTTGGTTGTGCCGACGGAGACCGCTTTGTTGAAAGCCGCGACGGCGGCTGGCGCCATAAAACCGACGCCTA
>JAQTWR010000393.1 GCA_028689195.1 Anaerolineales bacterium
CGGCGGCGAAGGAGGTTTTGAAATAATGGCAGAAACAATCAACATGCCCAAATTGGGCTTTGATATGGCAGAAGGGTTGCTCGTCCGCTGGGTCAAGCAGGTTGGCGAAAACATCAACAAAGGCGACGTGCTCGCTGAAATCGAAACCGATAAAGCCACTGTGGAAGTGGAATCTTCCGCGAGCGGCGTTGTCTTGCAATTGATTGTAGATCAGGGAAGTATTGTTCCCGTCAATGCGCCGATTGCAGTGATTGGGGCGGCGGGCGAGAAAGTGGCAAGTATTTCGGTATCAAGTGTTCCAGTGTCAAGTGACAAGTCGCAAGTTACAAGTGAAAAGTTACAGGTTACGAGTTACGAAGCGCAATCATCGTCCAATGTGAAGGCTTCTCCTCTCGCCAAGAAAATTGCGCGTGAAAATAAAGTGGATTTATCTCACATTCAAGGAACAGGTCCCGGCGGAAGGATTGTGCGGCGTGATATTGAGAAGTTAGTCGCTAGTCCGCTAGTCGCCAGCCAACCAGCCAACCAGCAGACTAGCCAACTAGTAGACAAATTGACCAGCACAACTAAATTGCGCCAAGCCATCGGTCGCCGACTGGTTGAATCCAAGACCGCCATTCCGCATTTCTATGTGACGCACGAGTACAAGATGGATGCGCTGTTGGACATGCGCAAGCAGGTCAATGCGTTTTTAGCAGACAATGAAAAAGTTTCAGTCAATGACTTTATTCTCAAAGGCGTGGCATTATCGCTGCGCCAATTCCCCAATTTGAACGCGACGCTCAAAGGCAATGAAGTCATCCAGTTTGGCAACGTCAATGTCGGCGTGGCTGTGACCGTCCCCGGCGGACTGATGACCGTCGTTGTCAAAGACACAGACCAAAAGACTCTGCGCCAGATTTCTGGCGAAGTCAAAGCGATGGCGGGTCGCGCGCGCGAAGGCAAGGTCAAGCCAGAGGATGTGGACGGCTCGACATTCTCCACCTCCAATTTGGGCATGTATGACGTGGAGAATTTCACCGCGATTATCAATCCGCCTGAGGCTGCGATTCTGGCGATTGGATCAGCGCGTGAAATTCCCGTCGTGGAAAATGGCGCGGTGAAAATCGGCTGGCGCATGAAAGCGACGATTTCAGTAGATCATCGCATCAGCGACGGCGCGGAAGCCGCGCAGTTCATGCAAGCGCTGGCGGAGTTTCTTGAAAATCCCGTCAGGATGTTGGTGTAAAACAATAAAAACTGCGACAAATTCGTCGCAGTTTTTATTTCCAGTTTTCAAAATTATCTAGCGTACAACCAATTCAACTCGCGCAGCCTGCCTGCCAGTTCGTCGTTCATATCATGCTCGCTCATGCGCCACTCCCAATTGCCGCCCAGCCGCGAGGGATAATTCATCCGCGCCTCCCCGCCAAGATTTAACAAATCCTGCATGGGAGCGACAGCCAGATTCGCAACGGAAGCCCACACCGCGCGGATCAAATCCCACGCGAAGTCGCCGCCGTCCACGCGCAGGTAACGCTGGGCAAATTCGCGTTCATGCGGCTGCGCAGATTCAAACCAGCCGCGCGCGGTATCGTTATCATGCGTGCCGGTGTACGCCACGCAATTGGGAACATACTGATGCGGCAAAAACGGATTATCGGGCGCGGAAAACGCGAATTGCAAAACTTTCATGCCGGGCAAATTGAACGTCGCAAGCAGTTCGGTTACGTCGGGCGTAACCAAGCCCAAATCTTCGGCGATGATGGGAAGTTCCTTCTCGCCTAAATCTTTTTGAATCGCGCTGAACAAATCTTTTCCGGGACCCTTCACCCACTTGCCATGCTCGGCGGTCGGCGCGTCTGCGGGAATTTCATAATATCCCGCAAAACCGCGAAAATGGTCGAGACGCAAAATATCGAAAATCTGCAAACACGAACGCACGCGCGCAAGCCACCATGCGTAGCCTTCTTTTTTATGCGCCTTCCAGTCATACAGCGGATTGCCCCATAACTGCCCCGTCGCGGAAAAATCATCGGGCGGAACTCCCGCCACGACGGTGGGATTTCCATGTTTATCCAAATAAAATAATTCGGGATGCGCCCACACATCGGCGGAATCATACGCGACAAAAATGGGAATGTCGCCGACAATTTGAATTCCGCGTTCGTTGGCGTATCCGCGCAGTTTATTCCATTGGCGGAAAAATAAAAATTGATAGAACTCATAACGCGAAATGATTTCCGCGAGTTCTTTACGCGATTTTTCCAACGCGGATTTTTTTCTGGCGCGCAGCGATTCGTCCCAGCCGCTCCACGCGCCGCCACCGTTGGATTCTTTCAGCGCCATGAAGAGCGCGTAATCTTCGAGCCACGCGGCATTCTCGACACGGAACTGGTCAAACGCGCCGATGAGTTTCTGCGGGTCAGATTGATAGCGCGAGAAAGCGCTCCGCAGTAAGTCTAATTTGCGCGGGATGATCAAACCGAAATCCACGCGCTGCGCGGGCAAATCGCGCAACGGAATTAAATCATCGGGCGTAAGCAGCCCATCGGCGAGCAGATCATCGGGGCTGATTAAATAAGGATTCCCCGCAAAAGCGGAAAAACATTGATAAGGCGAATCTCCATAGCCCGTAGGACCCAGCGGGAGAACCTGCCAGAGTTTACAACCCGTAGAAGAAAGCCAGTCAACAAAACGATACGCCTGCGAACCGAGATCGCCAATTCCATACGGCGAGGGCAGGCTGGTGAGGTGAAGGAGAATTCCAGATGAGCGCTTCATGGTTTGATTATGGATTGATAGAGTTCGAGATATTTTTTTGCGGAGTTTCCCCATGAGAAATCCTGCGACATGCCCGCGCGTTGAATGGTTTGCCATTCTTCGCGGTTTGCAAAAACTTTGAGGGCTGTTTTTACCGCCGCCACTAAAGATAGTTG
>JAQTWR010000394.1 GCA_028689195.1 Anaerolineales bacterium
TCGCGTCAATCGCAATGGCGGTCTTGCCGGTTTGGCGGTCGCCAATGATCAATTCGCGCTGACCGCGTCCAACGGGGATCATCGAGTCAATGGATTTGATGCCCGTCTGCACGGGGGTGTCCACGTACTGACGGTACACTACGCCGGGGGCAATGCGCTCAATCGGGCGGAAGCCAGTCGTCGCGATAGGTCCCTTGCCGTCAATCGGTTCGCCGAGCGCGTTGACCACGCGACCAATCATCGCGTCGCCGACGGGAACGGAAGCGATACGGTTCGTACCGCGCACGGTCATCCCCTCGACAATGCCGTCATAAGCGCCCATGACAATTACGCCTACGCTGTCTTTTTCGAGGTTGAACGCCGTCCCCATTACGCCGTTCGAGAACTGCACAAGTTCCTGCGCGCGCACGTTTGCAAGTCCCTGCACGCGGGCAATACCATCTCCCGCTTCGACCACAACGCCAATATCGCTGACGTTGAGTTCAGGCTTAAAGCCTTCAATTTGTTTCTGCAAATCGCCTGTGATTTGCTTGATCAGGTCTGACATTTAAGTAGCCTCCGCAAAATTCTTTTTACGTACAAGAACCCGGATAGGACATATCCGGGCGCGTATGTATTTCTTAACGCTTTTCGTGAGTAAGAGTACAAACGCGGCAATGATACCTGAAAGGCGGATGATTGTCTAGTTACAATCATCCATTACCTTAAGAAATGTCTCATACGCCCGTCATTGCGCTATGATTGCGCATCACCGCATATAGAGGAGAAATTAACGCATGAAACGATATTGGAAAATCGCCGTGCTTGCAAATATTAAAGACGAAAATCAAACCAAACCCGAAGGCGTGCCGCCCGACGCGTTTGCCGACTTCGACCATATTGAAACCGTAGACGCGATTCGCGCCGCCCTCGAAACGGACGGACATTCGACGATATTTATCCAAGCGGATAGAGACCTGCCCTTCGCGCTGAGAGAAGCGCAGCCCGATATTTGTTTCAACATCGCGGAAGGACTCGGCGGCGACGCGCGCGAAGCCCAAACGCCAGCCCTGCTCGAAATGCTCGGCATCCCATACACGGGTTCGCGCGTCCTCACCAACGGCATCTCGCTTGATAAAACATTGACCAAACGCATCTGGCGCGATAGGAAATTGCCCGTCGCGCCTTTTCAAGAATTCACCGCCGGCGACGAACCGCTGCGCCCCGAACTGAAATTTCCGCTCTTTGTCAAACCTGCGCGCGAAGGAACCGGCATGGGCGTGGATATGAAAGCCATCGTCAAAAACGAAAAGGAATTAAGCGAACGAGCGCTGTACATCATCAACGTATATCAACAGCCCGCGCTGGTCGAGACCTTTTTGCCGGGGCGCGAATTCACGGTCGGTATTTTGGGGCGCGCCGATTCGAAATTGTATTCGCGCCACCCCGAATGGTATGAGAAGGACGGCTTTCACCGCTTCCCCGTTTTGGAATTGGACACGTCCCGTTCTGTAACTCCGTGGGTATATAGCAACGAGGCGAAATCCAAAGATGTTGGCGCAGACGGATCGCCCGGATATTTCTGTCCCGCAGATATTGAACCCGAACTCGAAAAGAAGCTGAAACATCTTGCCCTGCGCGCGCACCAACTTCTCAACGCGCTGGATATTTCGCGGACGGATATCCGCCTCGACGAAGACGCCAATCCGCGCCTGATCGAGATCAATACGCTGCCCGGACTCACGCCCAATTACAGCGACCTCTGCCTGCAAGCCCAATCGGAGGACATCCGCTACGAGGACTTGGCGCTCGATATTCTCTATCTCGGCGCAAGCCGCTGGGGAATGCTGGAGCCGCGAGAACATGCGTCCGAAGCGTTGAAGAAAAAATAGAAAACGCTACGTCTTTTTTGGCGTAAAAAAAACAGGTCTCGGAAACCCGAGACCTGTTTTACTATGGCTAATCGTCGCCGCCGCCCCCGCCGCCATCGTTGCCGTTGTGACAAGCGGTACATGTAGCGTTATGTAATGTGGACGTATGACAGGTACGGCAAGAGGTGTGTCCGTGATTCACGCCATATCCGCCTTCGTCCGCGATGCCCGGATGCGAGCCGCGATATGTGGCAGACCAGTTGCTGGTGTTATGACATGAACCGCAATTCGCGCCAAACATGCCCGCGTGGAAGGCAGGGTCTTGATGACAAGAGGCGCACGCTTTGGGCGTCCCCGCGTACTGACCGTTTGTATGGCAGCGCGCGCACGCCAGACTGGCATGGCGTCCCGTTAGAGGGAATCCGCTCAAATTATGGTTGAACGTCGCGCCTTTCCACGTCGAAGTGCTGTGACATGAGGAGCAGTTCGTACCGTACTTTCCATTATGATTATCGTCGTTTTTATGGCAGGCGTAACAATTCTTCGGCGTGCCCTTGTAAACGCCATTGACATGACAACCCGCGCAAGCGGCGTTGACATGCGCGCCGGTCAACTTGAACGCCGCGAGATTGTGATTAAACGTCGCGCCCTTCCATGTAGAAGTGGTGTGACAGGAAACGCAGTTCGCGCCGAACGCCCCGTTGTGTTTGTCGTCGTTTTTATGGCAGCCATAACAATTCAGCGGCAAGCCTTTGAATACGCCGTTCACATGGCATTTCGTACACGAGACGTTAACATGCGCGCCGGTCAATTTGAATGCCGAGAGATTATGGTCAAAATTGGCGGGCTTCCACGCGCTGGTCGAGTGACAGGTAGAGCAGCTCGTCCCAAACTGTCCCTTATGAGCGTCGTTGGTTTTATGGCAGGAGTAGCAATCCTGCGGCGTACCTTTGAATACGCCGTTTATATGACACTTCGTACATGAGACGCTAACGTGCGCGCCGGTCAATTTGAATACTGATAGATTGTGATCGAAACTGGCGGGCTTCCACGCGCTGGTCGA
>JAQTWR010000049.1:0-4817 GCA_028689195.1 Anaerolineales bacterium
GGTTATCAAAGGCGAGGATGGCGCGCCCATCATTTTGAATTCCCCGATTGACAATCTCGTCCCTTTGCGCGAAAGACCCGTGGCGAATCATTTTGGCGTTTATATAAAGCCGTGACTTTACGCGCGTTATTACGAGGGCGGAATTTATTTCAAAACGCAATCTCGCCGATTTGTTCAAAGTTGACGTCGAATAATTCTTCGGCTTCGGTTTCTATTTCCGCGTCGGCGGCGTCGCCTGCGCGGATTCCGCGCGCGCAGTAGGAGCGATACGGGCAGGAGTTGCAGCGCGTCGCTTCATCGGTCATAGGGAAACTTGAAGCGGAGGAAATATTGGCGGCTAGATTAAGCAGCGCGTCCCAATCGCGTTTGTATTGATCTGAAGAATAAACGAATCGCGCGGGGTCGGAGGGAAAATCCGCGAACCAGTAAATCATCTCGATTTGTTCAGGCGCGAAAGGCTTCCCATGATTGAGATGCGCGCCCGCTTTCACAAGCAAGGCGCGATACACGCGCGTTTGCCAGCGAATAATCGTCCATTCATTCTTCGGTCGCTTGCGATAGGTTTTCCAATCGTAGATCGTGACCTTGTTTTTATCAACGGCGATCAGGTCATATTTTGCGACGAGACGAAATTTTCCCAGCGGCGCAGATAAAGCGTTTTCGGCGTAGAGACCTGACAGGTCTTCGCGAAGCGCCCTGTGGGTAAGACCTGATAGGTCTTTGTCGTTAACAAAATTCTCCCACCATCTTTGCAGGTTGTCGGTGTTGGCTAACTTGCCAACTTTTTCGGCGGGGACGCCAATTAAATATTGCTGCGCGAGGCGGTGAAAATATTCGCCTTCCTGTTGATGCTTTTCATTTTCAAGCGCGGGTTCGGCTTCGACGGCGGGATACGCGAGCTGCTGCAAATAACGCAACTCAAAGCGGCGCGGACAATCGTAATAATCTTGCAAAGAAGATTGGCTGAGGGTGGCTTGTTTGAGCATGTCTCTATTTTGCCACAGTTTGAAGCGCCCATGCTATACTTTGAAACATCGAGTTTTATAATGGTACAAATCCAACTTGCAAACATCGCGCTTGTTCTCGGCGCAAAAAGAATTTTTGAAAACCTGAACTGGGAAATTCAACGCGGACAAAAAATCGGATTCATCGGGGCGAATGGCGCGGGAAAATCCTCGCTGTTCAAAATGATCGAAGGCGAATATTCCCCGGAAATGGGAGGAATCGTCGCCCGCGCCCGCGGAATCACTACGGGCTATTTGACCCAGCATCCCGAATTTGATCTGACCTTCACGGCGCTCGAAACCGCGCTCGCGGGCAATCCGCGCGCGAACGAAATCCGCGCCGAGTTGGAACGCGTGGAAAATAGTTTAGGCGACGAAGAAATTTATAGCGACGAAAAGAAATTACAGCGCGCGCTCGAGTTGCAGCATAAACTTCTCGAAGAATATAACGCGCTCGGCGGCGACGGTTATCCTGCGCGCGTGCGCGAACTTTTATTGGGGCTGGGACTCGCTTCAAGCGAGTTGAATAAAACTTTATCCGTATTGAGCGGCGGGCAGAAAAAACTTGTCGGGCTGGCGCGATTGCTGATTTTGCGTCCCGATATTTTGCTGCTCGACGAACCCGATAATCACCTCGATCTGCCCGGCAAACTGTATCTTGAAAAACTCATCCGCGAATACGAAGGGACGGTGGTCATCATCTCGCATGATCGCTATCTGCTTGACGCCTGCGTCACGCACATTGCCGAACTTGAAGACGGGAAATTAAATTTATTCGAAGGCGATTATGCATCCTACATTGCGGATAAAGAAATGCGATTGGCGCGGCAGGAGGAATTGTTCCGCGCGCAGCAGCATGAAATCACGCGGATGCAAATTGCGATTAAGCGCTTTGCCATTTGGGGGAAAATTTACGACAACGAAAAGTTCGCCGCCAAAGCCAAGACCATGCAAAAGCGACTCGATAAAATGGATAAGATTGAAAAGCCAGTGGCTGACCGTAAACGCATGGATCTTCGTCTCAGCGGCTGGCGCGGATCGGATAAAGTGTTGGAACTCGCGGGCGTTGCAAAGTCATTTGGCGCAAAGCGGATTCTGACCGACCTCAACGAAACCATCTGGCATGGCGAGCGCGTGGGACTCATCGGCGCGAACGGCGCGGGAAAATCCGTTTTGCTGCGGATGATTCTTGGGCAGGAAAATCCAGACGCGGGCGAAATCAAAATCGGCCCGAGCGTTTCCATTGGGCATTACGCGCAGGAACACGAAACGCTGGATTTCGACCAAACGGTTTTGGACGCCGTCCGCTATGCGGGCGAGATGAGCGAATCAAAAGCCACTGCGTTTTTGCTGCATTATCTTTTCACTTATAAGCAAACCACGCAGAAAATCCGCGAACTTTCAGGCGGGGAGCGCAGCCGTTTGCAGCTGGCTTTGCTGGTTCTCTCTGGCGCGAATTTTCTTCTGCTTGACGAGCCAACGAATAATCTCGACATTGCTTCCGCCGAAGTATTGGAACAGGCGTTGGAAGATTTCGTCGGCACAACGTTAATCATCTCGCATGACCGTTATTTTCTGGATCGCGTCGTTGAAAGATTGCTGGTCATTGAAGACGGTCAACTGGTTGAATATCAAGGTGGGTACAGCGATTATCTTGCGGCGCGCGGCGGCTGATTTTTACGCGAATTGTTCTTGAAAATTCGCGCGCCCGTTTGCCTTTCACGCGATAAAGAGACTCTTTACGGTTTTGTTAATTACCGATTTTTTCCCTGTAATGCGATGACAGGCTGCCGCGTTTCGTGTATATTGGTATTAGGTATTTTGATCTGTGTGCGAATCATGAATAACCCCCATCCCAATATGAAACTATTATCGTCGGTTTCCCCCCCCTTGTTTTTGAAAGAGAAATTAGGTTGGATATTTTTCGCGCTGGCTTATTTACTGGCGGTTCGATTAGACCTCTGGTTTGAGTTGCAGCCCGGCGGCGCGTTCATCTGCCCTGTGATCGGTTTGGCGCTCGCGGCATTGGCGCTTAATCCCAAAAAACAATGGGGGAAAATACTCGCTGTCATATTTTTTATGGATGCGGCGGGTAACTGGAGCGGAGGCATTCCGCTGCTGCCGAGCCTTGGCTTTGCCCTAATCAACACGCTGGAAGCGCTGCTGTGCGCGTTGATTTTGACCTATTTCTGCGGACCGAAAATCACCTTTGGGCGCGCCGTAGAAGTAGCCGCGCTATTGGGCGCGGCGGTCATCGGCAACGGCGTCACCGCCGGTTTGGCTGCGGCGATTGAGACGCTTGTCTTCCATGTTCCGTTTGCTGAAACATGGCTCGCCTGGTGGGCGGCGGACGGAATGAGCGTCATGCTTATCACCCCGGTCATTGTTATCGCCAGCGTCGAATCCAACAAGACGTTTCAAAACCTATCTGCGTGGAAAGTTGCCGAAGCGGCGTTACATGCCGCTTTTATGATTTTCTTTGCGGCGCTTTTATTCGGTCCTTTCACTCGCGCCGAAGAACCGCTCTTGCGAAATTACATGCTTTTTCCGCTTTTGATTTGGCTGGCTTTCAGGTTTACTTCGCGCGATATGGCAAACGCGCTTTTGGCGTTCTCTGGAATTGCCATTTGGAACACTTTGCAAGGATATGGCATTTTTAGTTTTCTCGGTCAGTCTCTTGTTCAGCGTTTGATGGCGCTTCAACTGTACCTTGGCGTGGCGGCGTTTTCAGGTCTGCTTTTGAGCGCAATGATCAGCGAACGCAAACGGGCAGGCGAAGCCATACGCGCCAGCGAAGAAAAATATCGCATGGTAGCCGATTTTACGCACAATTGGGAGGCGTGGTATGCGCCTCAGGGTTCTTATATTTACGTCTCTCCATCCTGCGAACGCCTGACCGGGTACAAATCTTCCGAATTCGTTGAAGACGCGAATCTCATTGTGAACATTACTTATCCCGATGACCGCGAAAGAATCGCAGAACATTTTCGCGCGATTGCGGAACATCCGCTGGAAAAAGACGTTCAATTCGATTTCAGAATTATCACAAAAAGCGGAGAGATGCGCTGGTTCAGCCACAATTGCGCCGCCGTGTACGGCGATAACGGAAAATGGCTTGGCTGCCGCGAAAGCAACCGCGATATTACCGAGCGCAAAGAGTCTGAAGCCGTGCTCTATTCCCGCCTCTGGCTGAGTCAATTTGCCGACAATCACTCGATAGACGAACTATTACAAGGCACGCTAAACGAAGCCGAAGCCCTTACTGATAGCGAGATTGGTTTTTTTCATTCTCTTGACCGCGACCAGAAGACGTTGAAACTGCAAATGTGGTCCGCCAATACTTTGCAAAATTTGTGTACCGCCGAAGGCAAAGGGAGACATTACTCTGTGGACGAAGCCGGCGTTTGGGCGGATTGCGTTTATACCCGCGCGCCGATAATCTACAACGATTACGCCAGCCTATCGCATCGCAAAGGATTGCCCGAAGGTCACGCGCCCATTCAACGCATCCTTGTCGTGCCGATCATGCGAAACGACTATATTACGGCAATCTTCGGGGTTGGCAACAAAAAATCGGATTACGATTCGAACGACGTTAAAACGGTTTCGCAAATCGCCGATCTGGTTTGGGACGTCGTCATGCGTAAACGCTCCGAGGAGGAAGTGCGTAATACAAAAGACCAACTTCAAATCGCAAACGAGAGTTTACACGCCGCGCTGAAACGCGAAACAGAACTGGCGCGCACCGACGCTTTGACGGAAATCAATAACCGCCGTTACCTATTCGAACTTGCCGTAAACGCATTCGATATT
>JAQTWR010000049.1:4827-11790 GCA_028689195.1 Anaerolineales bacterium
TCAATTACCGTTGTCGGTCATATTATTCGACCTCGACCACTTCAAAAAAGTTAACGACACTTACGGACATGCCGTTGGCGATGCGGTTTTACGGCGCGTTGTCCAGGTTGCGCGCGCCGAGCTCCGTTCTTCAGACGTGATCGGACGCTACGGCGGCGAGGAGTTTGTCGTCATTATGCCGATGACCTCCGCGCAGCAGGCGTATCAACTGGCGGAACGGATTCGGGCGGCTGTCGAATCTCTGCGCGTGCCGACTCAAAAAGGCGACGTTGCCGTAACCGTCAGCCTCGGTATTGCGGAACTGCTTCGCTTGCCGTACATGCCCAACGGCGAAGCCGAATCTTTGGACGATCTCGTCCGCCGCGCCGATGAAGCCATGTATGCCGCTAAAAATTCGGGGCGCAATCGCATCATTGTTTTCAATCGGGAGTAGGATTTTGAATCAACTCGTTTCCATTGTCGGCGCCAGCGGCGTTGGTAAAACCACGCTCGCGCGCGCCTTATGCAAACGCCATGATTTTGTTGTCGCGTATGAGGGACATGACGAAAGACCGTTTCAAAAACTTTTTAAGCAAGACGCAAAATACGCGCTCGCGAATCAACTGGATTATTTGCTTTATCGCGCCGAACAGGAATATGAATTACGTCAAAGCGCGAAGCCGATTTTGATGGACGGCGGACTCGACCTTGATTTTCATGGATTCACGCGACTCTTCCATGCGCGGGGTTTTCTCAACGACGCGGAATTTGATCTATGCCGCAGGTTTTACGAACATACGCGCAAGTTGCTGCCGCCCCCTGAATTGATAGTTCATCTTAGCGCGGACGCGGAAATCATTTGCGGGAGACTCGCATCGCGCAACAGAATCAACATCGCGTCCAGCGAAGACGCGGAGACGCTTGACGGGTTTGTAAATCATTGGTTGTCGCAAATTTCCGAAAGCAGAATCCTTCGGCTCGACGTATCCAATGAAGACGAAGCCTATTTAAAAAGCGTTTCGATTATTTTGGGACGGCTTGCTAAACAGCCAAACGGCGGGACGCTTTGAGTAAGAGCGCCCACAGCGCAGCCAGAAAAACGGCGAAGACGGCGACGTTCCATCCGCTGACGTATGGGTCGCCGATGGCGAGGCGCGACATGGCGGTGATGGGCGAGAGGTTCAACAGAGCGCCGATGGAAACCATCGCCAGCAGCGCCAGCGAGTAAACGAACTGCGAGCGTTCGCGGTCTTTGAAGAAGACCGCGCCCAACGCGGCAAGGGTGGCGGCGAGTCCTGCGACAATCAACGCGAGAAGAATCACCCAGATTAGGTTTTTGATTACCGTTCCGTTCGCTTGCAGCATCGCCAGCCACGTCAGGCATTGGACGATGGCGACGATGACGGCGGCGGCGATTTTCCCCGCGATTATCTTGTTAATGGTCAGCGGCGCGGAGAGCAGCGTTTGCAGCGTGTTGTTTTCCACTTCTTCGGTCAGCGAGTCGATTGTCATGCTGCCCGCTACGAAGGCGGGGAAGAACATCAGCAGGGGAATCAAAACCGAGTAAACAAATTCAAACGAAGTCGCGGGTTTTCCTTGCAGATCGGCGTAGCGCACGTCAATCCCGTTTTGCGCGCGCAAATGATTTTCGTATTGTTTGAGCGGTTCTTGAATCACCATGCGAATCAGCGAACTGAAGGCTTCAGAGTTGGGCAGGTACAACTGAATTTCGGACGTTGCGCCCGCCGCCGCGGGGACGACGATAATGGCGGTGACTTTCCCTTGATACAGCGCGCCTTCGGCTTGGATGAGCGACTCGTAATGAAAGACTTTCAATCCGCGTTCGCTCATCATCGAACCGAGCGTATCGTCGGAGGCGACAATGCCAATCTTGATTCCCGCGCCGCCGAATTTCATAATCGTATCCGCGTCGTACAGCGAGAGCATTCCCAATAACAGCGCGGATGAAAACGACGCGATGAACAATTGAATCAAAACGGCGATGATGATTGTTCCGTCGCGCAGCACGGAGCCAATTTCTTTTTTTATAACGGTAAGAAAGGAACTCATTACGACCCTCTCAATATCAGGAAGTTGTAGACGAAGTGAACCGCCGACGCGATGAACAGCGACAGCCAGTAAGGGAATTTTAATTTTGTAGTTAATATGGTAGTGATAGACGTGAAAATAAAATGCGCCAGCAGCGGGACGAGAAGCAGCAATCCCGCGCCGAATAGCGCGCCCGATACGCGCGCGTCCGACACCATGCTGATGGAGATTGCGACGAGCAATTTCTCCCCGATGAGAAATCCCAACCCCGAAAGGAACGACAGCCCGAAGATGCTCCGCGCGGAAGTTATCACGCGATGTTCAGCCAGCGCGATGATTCCCGCCGATTTGACGACTTCCTCTATCATCGCGGAGCCGAACAAAACCGCGCCGAGAATTAATCTGGACGGCAGGTTGGTCGCAAACGCGAGAAGAACGACCTGCGTCATGTACACTGCGGGGATGGTTATCAAACTCCACAACGGGACGGCGATGTACGGTTTGCTGCGCGCCATCATCAAATAGATCGCGTCTTTGATTTTTTGCGTGATGGGTTTGTAGCCCATCAAAAATTCTTCGTTGAGCAGACGCGTCCCCGCAAACATGGCGAAGATGAAAATGCCCGCCATTGGGATGGAGGGAAATAAATATTCGCGCCAGCCGAAGGATTCTCCGCGATACATTTTCACCGCGAGAGTCAGCGGCGAAACGTACGAAACGTCGTTGACGTTTGTGAACATCGCGGGGAAGACGAGGTATGCGGTGGTCATCGTCGTTACGAACATGGCGATGAAGGTGGTGTCTTTGAAGGTGCGGTAAAACAGGGGAACCATCAAATAGATGGCGAAGATAAATAGAATAGTGGGCGCGAAGATTGCGAGCGAAAGTAAAATTTTTCCGCCTGTGGTTGCGGCGACAAGCGCCACGCCGACCAGCGCGAAGATGGCGTAGGGCAGCATCTTCCCAAAGATGATTTGAAACGGCGTGACGGGCGCGGATAGCAAAATGGTCAGGCGGCGATTGAGTTTTTCATCCATGAAACTGCTGGTGAAAAAAATGCTGATGAAGGTGATCGGCATGATGAAAAGCAGCGCGACCAACACCTGCGCGAATGGCGCGGGCGGTGGAGTTAGCGAAGGGATGATGGTCTCTTTGGGCTTATCTACGGGCGGCGTTTCTTGTTGAGGATTTTGTCCCGCAGGTCTGTTGAGCGGCAGGTAATTAATTCCCACCCGCAAAGGAAAAGCGAGATTGTATTCATACGAATTCCCCACGCGGATTAATTCCTGTTTTTCGAGATACTGCTTCAACGATTTCACCGCGTATTGCGATTTATCGTCTGCGCGGTAGTTGACTTGCGCGCCGTTGACGAATACGTCAATCATCTTTTCGTCGAGCAGCGCTTTTCCCTCGTCCGCTGATTTGACCTCCACGACGGAGAAGCGGCTGTCGGTGATTTCTGGCGCGTCGCCAAACGCGCCGACGCGGTACAGCCCGCTGCCGAGCGAGACGGCGTCTTGCAGAAAATAGGATGATAAGGCGATGATTCCCATCAACGCGATCACAGCCAACGGGCTTGCGCCGCCGCTAAAGCGTTTTCTCAGGCGGGTTATTTCGCGCCACGCGATTGCCAGAATTTGATTCATTGATTCACCATATTGTAACGCGACATTTATGTCGCTCTTTGCGAGATAAATCTCGCGGCACAGGACGACCCTTTCAACTTTATTTGTTTTTAGCGCCGCGTTTTGGGATAAAATAAAACCATGATTCAACTTGAGAATATCTTCAAACGCTATAATGATACTACCGTTGTCGAAAATCTAAACCTAAACATCGCGGCGGGCGAAATCGTCGGCATCATCGGTCATAATGGCGCGGGGAAAAGCACCACGCTGAAAATGATTGCGGGTTTGGTCGAGCCGACTTCGGGAAGCGCGCGCGTGATGGGGCGCGACATCCGAAAAGACAGCGTCAAAATCAAACAGCATATCGGTTTTCTGCCTGAGGAAAGTCCGCTCTACGAAGCCATGACCGCCAGGCAGTATTTGTTGTTCTTTTCCGAACTTTATCAAATGCCGCGCGAAAAAGCATTGAAGCGGATTGAGCAACTCCTTGATTCGCTGGGTCTGGCTGAAAAAGACAAACTCACCGGCGAATTTTCCAAAGGGATGAAGCGCAAGACCGCTATCGCCCGCGCGCTGCTTCACGACCCCGATTTGTTGATTCTCGACGAGCCAAACTCCGGGCTGGACCCGCTGACTTCGTTCTTCATTCTCCATTATCTAAAAACGCTCAAGAGCGAAGGGAAGACGATTATTCTCAGCGCGCATAATCTCTTCCATGTCGAATCGATTTGCGACCGCGTGGGCATCATCAAAAATGGGAAGTTGCTGGTCTTTGATACGATGGAATCTATTCGCGCAAGATTGGGAAAGCGCGAGTATCAGGTCATCTTCAACGCGGATGAAAAACTCGACTACGAGTGGGTCAACGGTCATTATATTTTCCGCGCCGCCGAGGTGGAATCTATCGCGGCGATGCTCGAAACCATTTCGGCGAACGGTTGGATATTGATGGACCTATCCATGAAAGAATCCGCGCTCGAAGAAATCTACGTCAAGTTGATGACGAATTAAATCAATGTCGCTGCGAGGAGCGGAGCGACGAAGCAGTATTAAGGGAGATTGCTTCGGGCAAAGAATAAAGGCGCCCTCGCAATGACGGAAAAAATTATGACCCAAATTTTATACGGAGATCGTTTTGGCAAAGAAGGCGAGTTGCGTTTGGGGTGCAGCGCTACGATCTTCGATTCTAAACGCGAAAAAGTTTTGCTCACCCAACGCGCTGATAACGGGCGTTGGTGTCTCCCCGGCGGGCGCATGGAATCGGGCGAGAGCGCGGCGGAGGCTTGCGAGCGCGAGGTGTGGGAAGAGACCGGCTTGAAGGTCCGCGTAACGCGCCTGATTGGCGTGTACAGCAATCCCGATCAATTGGTGATTTATCCCGACGGCAATAAAGCGTTCTTTGTGGTCTTAAGTTTTGAAGCCGAGATTGTTTCGGGCGAATTATCTTTGAGCGATGAAACCACCGCCTATGGGTATTTCACTTTGCAGGAAATGGAATCCATGCCCATGCACGGTCAACATAAAAATCGCGTTGAAGACTCTTTGCGCGGCGGCGAAACGCTGATAAAGTAGAATCTAAACTATGCAGAAACATCACACATTCGCAGGGCTGTTTGCAGGACTCGCCGCCGCCTCTATTTGGGGCGGCATGTACGTTGTCAGCAAGATCGTATTGGATGTTATTCCGCCGTTCTCATTATTAGCGCTTCGTCTTATCATGGGCGCGGCGGCGTTGGGCGTTGCGATTTATTTCAGGAAAAACAAGCCGACCGTTACAAAAGAAATTTTTTGGAAGAGTTTTCTCGTTGGTATTGTCGGGTACGGCGTCTCGCTCGGATTTCAATTCGTCGGCACGAAACTTTCCACCGCGTCAAACGGATCGCTGGTCACATCCGCGACGCCCGCCTTTGTGTTGATCTTCGCGCCGTTTTTGTTGGGCGAGCGCGCCACGCTGCGCGGCGTGATCGCGCTGCTGGTTTCGACTCTGGGCGTTATCGCCGTCATCGACCCGCGTAACGCGGAACTTTCCCCCGCGTTGTTTTGGGGTAATATGAGTTTGCTCGCCGCCGCATTGACGTGGGCTTTATATTCGGTGCTGGTGCGCAAGGTCTCCAAGTCGGTGGATTTGCTCGCTTCCAGCGCCATTATGCTGCTCGGCGGATTGCCCTCCAGTTTGTTGTTTGGGCTGTGGGAAGTGAAAACGCAAGGCGTCGGCGAAATCACGCTCGGTATTATCGGCGGATTATTATTTTTAGGAATCATTTCCACCGCGATTGCCATGTTCTTATGGAATTATGCCTTCGCGGAATTGCCCGCCAATGTTGCCTCTCTCACGTTTTTTGCCCAACCCGTAGTTGGGACTTTGCTCGGCTGGTTTTTCCTCTCCGAGATCATCACGCCGCTTTTTATCGCGGGCGGCGTATTGATTGGCGCGGGGATATTGATCGCAACGTCTGAAAGTAAAAACGCTTGACGAAACATCTTTCCGCGTATACAATCCACGCCGTTCAAGTTTGCGCCTCGTGATGAGGCGCATTTTATCCTAGAGAAAAAAATGACCGAAGAAACCCAACTCCCAGAATCGTACCAGACGCAGGTGGCTAATCTCTCGCAAGTGAACGTCGAGACGGTTAACTCCGAGCTGGCGCGCATGTCGCAAAGTTCCGCGGCGCACATCGAAGCCGAAGATGTGGAATTAAGTCAAAGCGCCGCGCTGAATATTCGCGCGGGAAATTTGACGGCGCGTCAATCTGGGCTGGCGTTTGTTCAGGCGGATTCGGTTGCGATGCAGGAGAGCGGGGCGGGGGTGGTCCGCGCGGCGACGGCGACGATCAATGGCGGCGTGGGCGCGGCGCTCGCAAATCAGGTTGAGATCGGTACTGCGTACGCGGGAATCATCGCGGGCAGGGAAATTCGCGGCGAGAAAATCGAATCCATGATTCTGTTATCGCGCAACGTGGAAGGCAATGTCTTCACAGTCGTAGATACGCGCGGCGCAATCATCGCGGGCTTGGTCGGCGGGTTGTTCGCGGGAATCCTGTTTTTGTTGGGACGCATGTTGTTTGGGCGCAAGTAATTAGAATGTTTGGCGGGTCAACCGCTTTGCAGAAATTCATTTTATAGGCGAAGGTAACGGGAACTGAGATTCTCGTGAGAGGCGCCAAGGAGTAATGATGGAAAAAGTTGTATTGAAAGCCACGAAACGCGATGTGATTGGCAAACAGGTGAAAGCCTTGCGCCGCGCGGGTCAACTGCCCGCCGTGATCTATGGTCGTCACGTCGAGCCGATCTCCATTTTATTGGACGC
>JAQTWR010000050.1 GCA_028689195.1 Anaerolineales bacterium
TTTTGAGTTTATCAGCCAGCGAAGACATGGAGGGTATTTTATCCGCAAATTTCGCGGAGAAACGCCCCAAAGCGCTCTGGAGAGTGTCTAACTTTGTGGGCTAAACACAAAGTCACGAAGACTCGAAGACGCAAAGAAACCTTTGAGGCTTGGCGTCTTTGCGCCTTCGCGTTAAAGAAAGCCCATCCTTTTAGACACTCCTGCGCTCTGTTATTGTATCGGTTTTGCGATGATGAATAATCTTCCCCATTCGGCGTCTCCGCCGCTCTCGATGCAGGTTTGCAATGCGAGGTGGTACGCGCCGCCATAAACTGCGTCGAATAATTCTCCCGTTCCCAAGTTGTTTTGCGTTTTGAGGTCTTTGTATAATCCGTAGGGAAGTTTTTGGTATTGAAGAATACTTTCCGCTACAAATGTTTCTGTGCGCCCGTCTCCGTAAACGAGGACGATTTGGTCGCCTTGCTTTATGCTGGGGAATGATTTTCCAGCCAGATAGCTGTGAGCCAGCAAGCCGACGTTTCCCGCTTTGGCTGCCATGTTGAATTGCGTAACCGCTGATTTTTCTGTGGAGACGAATCCCGCGTCTTTTTCAGGTTGTTGAACGATGGAGTAAGCCATCACGTTGGGGACGTATACTCCGCGCAGAGTAGAGGCTTCGCCGTTTTTGACTATTGTGACGAAGGCGTTCAGGCTGGGTAAAGACGGGGATGCGCTTTTTGCGTAAACCTGAACGGGGACTATAAACGCGCAAAAGAGAATTGCGAGCAGCGCGCTGGCGATGAAGCGATTTGCGATTTGCGTAAGATTTTTGGATGTCATAAGAAGTTCCTTTATGAGCGTCCGATTTCTTACGTATCTTGTCGCCGCTGTTCGCGGAATACGTCGTCAATTATGGATGCTCGTTTTCGGTGGCTTGGCGATCATGTCTGCGCTTCGGCAGATTTAGACCCATAGCTTTGCGTCGCCGTCTTTCGACGGGTTTGCCGTTATCGGTACGATGAGTTTTTAAGATTCAAAACGGGTCTGATTCTTTGAACCAGACCCGCGAAAATGTGTAACGATATTATCTTCGGCGGTCTGGCGATCGTGGCTGCATCTCTGCAACTTTAGACCCATGACTTTGCGTCTCCATCTTTCGGTGGATTTGCGATTTATCGGATATTTCTGACTTCAGTATAGCAGGAAACGGGCGTTGCGTCCTTTTCATTTTAGAAAGTTGAACTTTCGCGTTTGCAATCTTCCCGAGGAGTGTCTAAAAGGATGGGCTTTCTTTAACGCGAAGGCGCAAAGACGCCAAGCCTCAAAGGTTTCTTTGCGTCTTCGAGTCTTCGTGACTTTGTGTTTAGCCCACAAAGTTAGACACTCTCTCTTCCCGCATTGCGGCGCGGCGCGTTTATTCCATGCTACACTTGCATAAAGAGAATCTATCGTGCAAAAACGTCTTCCATTTTGGTTGAAATTCCTATACGGCTCGGGCGACTGGGGCATCTCCAGCATCAATATGATGCGGTCGCTTTTTTACGCGCTGTATCTCACGGATGTGGTTCGCATCGAACCGCGTCTCGCGTCTATTGGCGCGTTGGTGGGAATTATCTGGGACGCGGTTAATGACCCGATCATCGGAATTATCAGCGACAGGGTCAAGTCGCGTTTGGGGCGCAGGCGTCCCTTCCTTTTGTGGTTTGCGTTTCCGTTCGGGTTGAGTTTTATAGTCCTGTGGTCTGCGCCGCATTGGGAGAGTCAAATTGCGCTGACGATCTATGTGACGCTCGCGTTTATGTTATCCGATACCTTTACGACGCTGGTCGGCGTTCCCTACCTTGCGCTAACTCCCGACCTGACCCGCGATTACGACGAGCGCACCACGCTTTCGAGTTTTCGCACCGTGTTTCAATTGGTCGGCGCGATTGCGGTCGTAGTCGGCGCGCCGATGATTGTGGATTTTGCAATCGAAAGCGGGGCGACGCAGCAGCAGGGTTTTATGCTCGCGGGCGCATGTTTCGGCGGGCTGGGCGCAATACCGTTATTCCTCATCGGCTGGTTTGTGCGCGAGAAATACGCGCCCGAAGATCAGGAAGATTTGCCGTTCCGCGAAACCTTGAAAATCTCATGGGCAAATATCCCGTTTCGATACGCGGCGGGAATTTATATGTTCAACTGGTCTGCGGTGGATATGATCGCCATCGGCTTTCAGTATTTCTTGTTGTATTGGGTGGCGCAGGGGAATCTGCTTGCCAAGGTCAATGTATTTGGCGTGAGCCTTTCGCTCGAATCCGCGTTTTACGGGGTGATGATGATGGTTTGTATTCTCTGCGTGCCGTTCTGGCAGTGGCTGGCGCGGACGCGGAACAAACGCGAAGCCTATATTCTCGGCATGATGTTTTGGGTCATCGTGCAGGTTTTGATTTTTACGATTCAACCCGGTCAAACCGATTATTTGCTGTTCATCGGCGCGCTGGCGGGAGTGGGCGTTTCAGCCGCGTACATCCTGCCCGATTCGATTTTGCCCGACGTGATCGAATGGGACGAGTTACGCACGCGCCGCAGGCAGGAGGGAGTCTATTACGGCATCCGAACCCTCATCCGCAAGTTGACGGGCGCGCTGGTCATCTTCCTCACTTTGCAAACGCTCGGCTGGTCGGGGTATCAAGCGCCGCCGGAGAATGTCGTCCAATTTACGCAGCCAGAATCCGCGCTGTTGGCGATCCGTTTGATGGTTTCCCTTTTCGGCGGAATCATCCTCGCGGTTTCGATTGTCATTGCGTGGAATTATCCGCTTTCGCGCGAGAAATATGACCGCGTTGCGAAGTTGTTGAAAAGAAGAAGGGAAGAAGCGCAAGACGTCGCGATATAAAAAGGCGGATAGTCGCGCGACTATCCGCCTTTTTATTTGCAGCCTTCTATCTTTATATTACAGCCATCTCTTCATAAATCCCAAAGACTTCCTTCATCACGCCGACGATTTCGCCGAGCGTGCAATAGGCGTGGACGCATTCCATGATATACGGCATGGTGTTCTCCGTTCCCTGACATGCGATTCGTAATTTGTCGAGCGTTTGACCTACGCGCCCGTTGTCGCGCGTCTTGCGGACTTCGTTCAAGCGCGCTACCTGACGGTCGTATCCATTGGGGTCCATTTTCAAAATTGGGATGGTGAGCGGTTTGTTTTCTTCGTACGCATTTACGCCGACGATTCTTCTCACGCCAAGATCAATCTCGCGTTGATAGCGATACGCCGCGTCGGCAATTTCGCCCTGGAAGAATCCCTTTTCAATTGCGGGCAGCATACCGCCCAATTCTTCAATGCGGCGGAAATAATCATACGCCTGCTTTTCGATTCTATCCGTCTGCGCTTCGACGAAGAACGAGCCGCCGAGCGGATCAATCGTATTCGTCACGCCCGATTCTTCCGCGATGATTTGCTGCGTGCGCAGGGCAATCGTCACCGCATGTTCGGACGGCAGCGCGAGCGCTTCATCGAGCGAATTGGTGTGCAGAGATTGCGTTCCGCCGAGAACGGCAGCCAGCGCTTGAAGCGCCACGCGGACGACGTTATTTTCGGGTTGCTGCGCGGTGAGACTCACCCCCGCAGTTTGCGTGTGGAAGCGAAGCAGCCACGAGCGCGGATTTTTCGCTTTGAATGTTTCGCGCATCTCGCGCGCCCATATCCTTCTTGCGGCGCGATATTTGGCGATCTCTTCAAAGAAATCATTGTGCGCGTTGAAGAAGAACGACAGACGCGGCGCGAATTCGTCCACGTCCATGCCGCGCGCGATTCCCCAACGGACGTATTCCATGCCGTCGGCGAGCGTGAAGGCGAGTTCTTGCGCGGCGGTCGAGCCAGCCTCGCGGATGTGATAACCCGAAATCGAAATCGTATTCCACTGCGGGACCTTCTGCGCGCCGAATTCCATCGTATCCACAACGAGGCGCATCGAAGGTTCGGGCGGGAAGATAAATTCCTTTTGCGCGATAAATTCTTTCAAAATGTCGTTCTGCGTCGTGCCGCGCAGTTGATCGAGTCGCAGTCCTTTGTTTTCGGCGGCGGCGAGATACATCGCCCAGATAATTGCGGCGGGCGAGTTGATGGTCATGCTGGAAGAAACTTTGTCGAGCGGAATGCCGTCCAATAAAATTTCCATATCTTTCAGGGATGAGATCGCCACGCCGCATTTGCCAAACTCGCCGAGCGCTTCGGGCTGGTCGGTGTCGTAGCCCATGAGAGTCGCCAAATCGAACGCGATGCTCAACCCCGTTTGACCTTGATCGAGCAGATATTTGAAGCGCGCGTTGGTTTCCTCTGCCGTGCCGAAACCCGCGAACATGCGCATCGTCCACAATTTGCTGCGATGCAGGGTGGGATGAACGCCGCGCGTAAACGGATATTCGCCGGGCAGTCCGAGAGAATCCGCGTAATTTGCGGCGGCGGAATCTAACGGGGTATAGAGGCGATTGATCGGCTCTGAAGAAGTCGTGATAAATTGTTCCGCGCGTTCGGGGAGTTGTTTCAACGCTTTTTGTAACGAAGTCTTTTCCCAATTTTCAAGCGAGGACTTTAATTCGTCGAGGTTGTTTTTGTCATACATGGGGCGCTCCTTTGTTGGCAGGATTATAAATGGACGACGGACAATTGACCATAGACTATTTTACTTCTGGTATACTGCATTTTATAAAAGGGAGAGTGTCTAACTTTGTGGGCTAAACACAAAGTCACGAAGACTCGAAGACGCAAAGAAACCTTTGAGGCTTTGCGTCTTTGCGCCTTCGCGTTAAAGAAAGCCCATCCTTTTAGACACTCCTATAAAAGGTAACTTATGCCACGTTTTGAAATAGATGTAGACCCTTGCGATCATATCACCGCAGACGCCATCGGCAAGCCCGGACAGCGCGTTTTTTATCTGCAAGCCTATCAGGAACAGCGCACCATCACCATTCTTATCGAGAAGGCGCAACTGCAATCGCTTGCCATCGGCATCGAACAATTCCTCGCGCAAATTCAACAACAAAACCCGGAGATCGAAGAAGCGTCGGGCGAGTACGCGGAACACGTCATGCGAATCAACCCGCCCGTCGATCCGCTCTTCCGCGCGGGCGAGATCGGACTCGGCTACGATAAACAACGCGACCGCGTCGTCATCTTTACCAAAGAATTGCTTACCGAAGAATTTGAACCCGAATCCGCCGCGCAAATCCGCTTTTGGGGGACGCGCTCGCAAATGCGTATACTCGCCCGCTGGGGCGCGGACGTCGTCGCGCGCGGACGTTCCACCTGTCCGCAATGCGGTCAGCCGATGGAACCCGAAGGACATTTTTGCCCCAAGAAGAACGGGCATTTGAGTTAGCAAGTCGCAAGTCAAAGGTCGCAGGTCTGACTTTTGGCTTGCGACTTTTGACCAACGATGAACACTCACGCCGCTAAATTAATTCAGTCAGCGCTCGCGCATGGAAATTATGACCTCAAAGGTCAATTCATGCTGGGCAGCAATTACACTTTTTTTGTAGACGTTCATTACGAGGGCAAAATCTATAAAGCCGTGTATAAGCCCATCAGAGGCGAGCAGCCGCTTTGGGATTTCCCCGATAACTCGCTGGCGCAGCGCGAAGTCGCCGCGTATTTATTGAGCGAGGAACTCGGCTTTCACATTGTCCCGTTTACCATCTTGCGCGAGGATGGTCCCTATGGCGCGGGTTCGCTCCAGCAATATATCAACTACGACGTCGAATATCATTATTTCAACTTTACCGACGAAGATAAACAGGCGCTCAAACCCGTCATGTTGTTTGACCTGCTCGTCAACAACGCCGATCGCAAAGGCAGTCACGTTTTTTTTGAAGAGGGCACGCGCGCGCTTTATGCGATAGATCATGGGATTTGTTTCCATGAAGAGGATAAACTCCGCACCGTGATTTGGGATTTTGCGAATCAACCCATCCCCGACGAATTGCTCGCGCCTCTTTCCTCGACCTCGAATTGGGCTGCGCTTTTGGAATCTTATCTTACGCCCAATGAAATCCGCGCCCTCAAAAGCCGCGCCGAATTTTTATTGACCGCCAAAATGTTTCCCCGCGTCCCGCAAGACAGGCGCGCGTTTCCATATCCGCCAATTTGAGTTTGCAGGTTTACAAGTTTACAGGTTGGCAAGTTAAAACCTGCTAACTTTCCAACTTTCTAACATTCCAACAGGAGAACTTTCTCATGCACTACAAACTCGCGCTCATCGGCTTCGGCAACGTTGCCCGCTCGTTGGCAAAATTACTTCTGCGAAAAGAAGATTTGCTCAAACAGCAGGGAATCACGTTTTCATTTACGGGCATTTCTACGGGAAGTCATGGCTTCGCCGTGAACTCAAACGGACTGGATGTTCAAAAAGCCATTGAATTCGTCGAAAGCGGAAAAGATATTTCGCCATTGAACAATTCCCAATTTCCAATTCCCGATTCCCTTTCTGTAATTCAGCATTCATCCGCCGATGTGATTTTCGAGAATTCCCCCGTCAACACGCAGACGGGACAGCCCGCGCTCGATCATATCCGCGCGGCGTTAAATCTTGGGATGCACGCCATTACCGCCAACAAAGGTCCCGTGGTGCATGGCTACCGCGAATTAACCGCGTTGGCGAAATCCAAAGGGAAGCAGTTCAAGTTTGAATCCACCGTGCTGGGCGGCGCGCCGGTATTTTCCGTCTTCCGCGAATCTTTCCCGCTCGCGGAACTTTCTTCGATCAAAGGAATTTTCAACGCGACCACCAACGTCATCCTCTCGCGCATGGAAGACGGCGAAGCGTATGAAGACTCGGTCAAGTACGCGCAGTCCATCGGTTTGGCGGAGACCGACCCAACCAACGACGTGGACGGCTGGGACGCGGCGATCAAAGTCGCGGCGCTGGTCACCGTGTTATGGGATACGCCCATGACTCCGCAGCAGGTCAATCCCACTGGTATTCGCGGAATTACATCCGAAATGATTGCCAAAGCCAAAGCCGAAGGCAAGCGTTATAAATTGGTTTGCTCCGCCGAAAAAGTGGATGGGAAAATTATCGCCAGCGTTTCTCCCCAACTTGTTGATTCATCATCTCCGCTTTACGGCATGATGAATTCCAGCACGGGCATTACTTTCAGAACCGACGTGATTCTCGATTACTCGATTGTCCTTTCAGAAAAGCCCGGCATGAAGGGCGGTCCCGTTGAAACGGCGTACGGCTTGTTTGCAGATTTTGTGACGATTGCGAAGTAAAAAACCTCCGAGGTATTCAAGACCTCGGAGGTTTTCTTTTCACGCAACAAAAACCAACAACAGCGCCGCAATCGCGGGCAGCGCCTGCATATAAAATATCCGTTTGCTGACTGTGAGCGCGCCAAAAATTCCGGCGATGATGACGCAACTGAGAAAGAATATTTTCGTAGGGGAATCCGCGAACAAACTCCAGATCAAACCAGCCGCGAGAAATCCGTTATACAGCCCTTGATTCATCGCCAGCGTTTTGGATTGTTTGGCGAATTCTTCGGTCATGTGAAACGACTTTATGCCGCGCGGCTTGTCCCATAGGAACATTTCGAGGTAGAGAAAATTGAAATGCAGAAGGGCGATAATACCGATAAGAATATCCGAGATGAGTTTCATGGCAGTCTCCTGTAAATAAATTTTTGTTGAGTATAGCGCGTTTTCAAAACAGAACATAAATTCTGTTATACTCGCTTCACCTCACCCCCAGCCCCTCTCCTAAAAGAGAGGGGGGAGTAAAAAGACTATGTCAAAAACACATACGCGTTATGTCTGTCAACAGTGCGGACGAGTCGTTGCATCATACATGGGCAAATGCCCGCAGTGTGGATCGTTCAACAGCATGGTGGAAGAAGTTGTCCACGAAGAGCCGATCAGCAAGGGAGCGGTATCAAGCGGACGCGGATTAAGCGGACGCTCGGAGCCGCGTCCCATTGCGGATGTCGGCGGCGAAGCGGAAGATAGAATCCACTTGAAGATCGAAGAATTTTCGCGCGTGCTCGGCGGCGGAATTGTCGTCGGTTCGATTGTCCTCGTCGGCGGCGATCCGGGCATCGGCAAATCCACGCTGATGCTGCAAATGGCGATGGAGATGGCAAACACAAAACGCGTGTTGTATGTTTCGGGCGAAGAATCTGAACGACAGATCAAAATGCGCGCGGTGCGTTTGTTGGGCGGCGTAAGGACGAATCGCGATTCGTCCTTACCCAAAAATCTTTTACTCGTCACCGAAACAAATCTTGAAGTGATTTTGAATCACGTCAAAGACACAAAACCCGATTTATTAATTGTCGATTCAATTCAGACCGTTTATCTCTCCGACCTTGATTCATCGGCGGGTTCGGTTTCGCAGGTGCGCGAATGTTCGTCGCAGTTGCGCGAGCTGGCAAAATCTTCGGGCGTGTCTGTTTTCTTAATTGGGCATGTCACCAAAGAAGGCAACATCGCGGGTCCGCGCGTGCTGGAACATATCGTGGATACGGTTTTATATTTGGAAGGCGACCGTTTTCAGGCGTATCGTCTGCTGCGTTCGGTGAAGAATCGCTTCGGCGCGACGGCGGAAGTCGGCGTGTTTGAAATGCGCGAAGGCGGCTTGGTCGAGGTGACGAATCCATCCGAGGCGTTTCTCGCGGAGCGATTGGTCAACGCGGCGGGTTCTGCGATTGCGGTGACGATGGAAGGCACGCGCCCGATTTTGGTCGAAATTCAGGGATTGACTTCGCCCACGCAGTTCGGCAACGCGCGGCGGACTCCCAACGGGGTGGACTTCAACCGCCTGTTATTGATTACCGCCGTGTTAACTCGCCGCGTGGGATTGAAACTCGCGGAGCAGGATACTTTTGTGAACGTGGTCGGCGGCATTCAAATTGACGAACCCGCCGCAGATTTGGCGATTGCCGCCGCGATTGCCTCTTCGTGGAAGGATGTTCCCGTCCGCGCGGAGGCGGTACTCATCGGCGAGATTGGTCTCGCGGGCGAGCTGCGGATGCCCGGTCAAATGGTGGCGCGGCTGCGCGAGGCGCAGAAACTCGGCTTCAAGGTTGCCATCGTCCCCAAAGCGATTCGTCAAGGCGAGCCGTATCCAAAAGGAATTGAAATCGTCGAGGTCAGGTCGCTGGATCAGGCGCTGACCGCGGCGCTGAAAAAAGGATGACGATTTTCCGTTTTGCGAAAATTGCAGCGAACGCATTCGAGCCGCCCATAAAGGGCGGCTTACTTGTATAATTGACGCACGCTCTTTCGCATAAAAGGATTCTGCTATGTCACATTCAAAACGCGCCCTCTTGTTCGCCGCTTTCTTTCTCTTAATGATTGCGTGCGGAATTTTCCCCTCGTCTTCCAGCGTTACGCCCGCCGCGTCTGAAACGCCCGCCGCGCCGATCTCCACCTCCGCGCCCGAATCGCGCGCGTTGACCATTTGCATCGGACAGGAGCCGCCTACGCTTTATCCCTTTGGCGAGCTGAGCGATTCCGCGCGCAGCGTCCTCGCCGCCGTTTACGACGACCCGTATGACGTGGTCGGCTATAAATATCAAACGGGGATTCTCGCGCAAGTTCCGTCCATAGAAAATGGAGACGCGCAAATCACGCCTGTTGAGGTTAAAACCGGCGACGAGGTTGTAGACGCGGACGGGAATTTGATCAAATTGACGCAGGGCGCAAAAATCCGCCCGTCGGGTTGCCGCGCCGACGATTGCGCCATCGCTTACGACGGAGTCACTCCGCTCAAAGTGGATCAAATGACCGTCAACTTTCGGATGCGCAACGACCTTACATGGTCGGACGGAACGCCCATCACAGCCGATGATTCTGTTTACGCATATACGCTCGCTTCCGCGCCCAACGCAAATCCCGTCAATGCCTATATCGCAAAATATACGCAAACTTACGAAGCCGCCGACGCGACCACCGCTCAATGGTGGGGCAAGCCCGGTTTTTTTGATTCTTCATACGCCGCGAATTTTTTCGCGCCCGCGCCGAAACATGTGTGGAGCAAATTTACCGTCGCGCAAATGCCCGAAATTGATATGGCTTCGCGCTCGCCGATGGGTTGGGGCGCGTATATGATTCAGGAATGGGCGAAGGGCGACCACATCGCGTTGACGAAAAATCCGTACTATTATCGCGCCGCCGAAGGACTGCCGAAATTCGACAGGCTCGTCTTCCGTTTTATTTCCGACCCCAATATCGCCTTGACTGAATTGGTCGCCCGCCGCTGCGATATTCTCGACCCGTCAATTCGTCTCGATAGCCACGTCGGTTTGTTGCAGCAGATGCAGGCAGGCGAGCAGGCGCAAGCCTTCTTTACGCCCGGCATGACCATCGAATGGCTTGGGCTTGGCGTTACGCCGTCATCGTATGCAGACGGATACAACGTGGATTTTCAAATTGACAGGCAGGATATTTTCGGCGACGCGCACACGCGCCAAGCCATTGTCTATTGCTTAGACCGTCAATCGGTTGTGGATAATCTTCTGTTTGGGTTGACCGCCGTCCCCGCAACTTATATTCCCGTCGCGCATCCGTTGTACGACCCCAACACCCAAAAAATTCAATACGATCCAACCATCGGAAATTCGCTGCTCGATCAAGCGGGCTGGCGAGACGCCGACGGCGACCCGTCCACGCCGCGCATTGCGGTCACTGTGAAGAACGTCATTCCCGGCACGCCGCTCAAATTAAATTACTACACTACCATTTCCACGCAGCGCAGGCAAGTTGCCGAAATTCTTACGCTGTCGCTTCAAAAATGCGGCGTCGAAGCCGTTCCGCAATATTTCTCGCAAAACGATCTTTACTCATCGGGACCCATTGGACTTTTGTTTGGGCGCAAATTCGACCTCGCCGAATATTCGATGGGCGTCAATGATATTCAACCGCCGTGCGAGTGGTTTACCAGTCAGGAAGTCCCCGCCGACGAAAACTCGTGGATCGGCACAAACTTGAGCGGCTATAAAAATGAAGAATATGACGCCGTCTGCCGCACTGCCAAATCTGCGCTGCCCGACGAAAAAAACTACGCCGAATCCTACCGCCAAACTCAGGTCATCTTCGCGGACGAACTCCCTTCCATTCCGTTGTTTTATCGCCTGCGCGTCGCCGCCGCGCGCCCCGACCTTTGCGGTTTCGACCTCGACCCAACCGCCAATCCGCTTTGGAATATCGAAGCCTTTGACGTAGGCGAGGCTTGCCAGAAGTAATGCGACGAATTTTCCTTACGCTTCTTTATTTGATTCTGCTCTCCGCGTCTTGCGCCCCTCAATCTGATTCTGTATTGACGGAAATTCCCGCGCCTTCGGCTACCTCGATTTTTTCCGCGCCCGCGCCAGACGTTATCCGCTTTGCGCTGGTCGGCGCGCCGCGCGCCACGAATGTTTGGGAACTGTTCGATAAAAGCGGCGCGACCTACGCGGATTATGCCCTGCGCTCCGAATATTTTCCGCGTTTGTATCATCTTGCCCCGCCGGATTTTTCCTTTCAGCCGCTCGCCGCGCAGGGACTTCCAAGCGAAGTTATTCAAGACGGCGAATTTTATTCCGCTACCGTAAAACTCCGCGCGGACTTAAAGTGGACGGACGGCTCGCGCTTCACCGCCGCCGACGTTGCTTTCACCGCCAACGCCGCGCTCGCCTTTGAACTCAACTTCGATTGGGGCGCGTCTTACGCGCGCCATTATCTCGACCAGGTCGAAGCGCCCGACGCGGCGACGGTCAAATTTGTTTTCAAGCAAAAACCCAACGTAAGAGTCTGGCAATATGGCGCGCTGCAG
>JAQTWR010000051.1 GCA_028689195.1 Anaerolineales bacterium
TTTCTCGGGCTGAGATTAATGCCCAAGCAGCGTCCCGTCCAAACAAGCGCGCCTCAAGGTAAATGGGATATTCCCATCCGCATTATGATCGGAACGAGTTTCATTTTGCTCATCACGGGTATTGCGCCCTATGTCGGCGCGCGGCTGACCGGGCTGCTCACAACCATTCCCTTATACATCACCATTCTCACCGTATTCGCGCACCGTCATCAGGGACATCAAAGCGCGGCGAACGTATTACGCGGTCTGGTATTGGGTATATTCTCTTTCGCGGGGTTTTATCTCGTATTGGGATTACTCATCGAAAAATCAAGTCTGGCGGTTTCGTTTGGCGCGGCAATTCTTGCGACGCTGATAGTGCAGGGATCGTCGCTATTTATTCTACGAAAAAACCATATATGACCCAATGTGCGACTCTTTTTCAAAAGCCATTGTTGAGACGCAGAAAAACGCCGACTTTCGCTAACGAAAAAAATCTACTACGTTCTCAGCATGAATCAACATCCCAAATTTATTTCCGATAACATCTAAAATTTACGAGTCATTGAATTGCGAAAACTAAATTCGATGCAAACATTGATTTTGAGTCGTTAATGATATATGATAAGAAAGATTAATTTATAAAGGAGAAAAATAGTATGCCAACAATTATAGATATCGAAGGAATCGGCGAAGCGTATGCGGCAAAACTCCGCGCGGCAAAGGTACTCACAACCGAAACGCTTTTGAAAATAGGCGCCAAGCCGCAAGGTCGCAAAGAACTTGCGAAAGAGATTGGGGTCGCTCCCAAGCAAATTCTCGAATGGGTCAACCGCGCAGACTTGTACCGCGTCAGCGGAATCGGCGCGCAATATTCCGACCTGCTCGAAGCCGCCGGCGTGGATACGGTGATGGAACTCAAAAACCGCAAAGCCCCCGCCCTGCTTGCCGCGATGACCGCCGCCAACCAAAAGAAAAATCTGGTGAACAAAATGCCCGGTCTATCGCAGGTGGAAAACTGGATCAAAGCAGCCAAGTCGCTTAAGAGAGCGATTGAATATTAGAAACAAAAAATCCGATGTCGAAAGGCATCGGATTTTTATAACCTGTTAATTTCTGCGGGTGGGACGTTTCCCTAACGAGGATTGAAAACCATTTACGTTTCCGCGCGCTTCGGGCGTATGTCCGCGCGCAAATTGGGTGGTAATCTCATCAAACTTGCCTGAGAATTGCGTCAAGTCAAGCCCCATTCCATCTCCGCCGCCGGGGATAACCCCGCCGCCGCGCGCGCCAAATTTTTGGAAGCCCGCCTGCGCGTTCTTGCCAAGCTGCGCGATGTTGAGCAATTCGTCGCGGCTGATTTTATTATCGCCCAACGACGCGTTTGCCGCGTCCAAAAAGTCAAATGCGGATTGAAGCGCGGAGAGTTTATCTGTGGGGATATTGTTCGGCTTGATTTGCGCGATCTGGTCCAATCGTCCCTGTTGATCTTGCTGCAACGTAGACATGACGCCCTGCGCCTGCGCTTTCAATTCCTCCGCGTTGGTCTGAGCCTGCTGCGCGGAATCTTTCAACTTTGCGACGCTTTCCTGCGCCGCTTCCATCCCCTGCGAAAGCGCGGAGTTAATTTCTTCGAGCGAGGTCGAGACTTGCGTTAGCGTATCGTTCATTTGCGCGAGTTCCGCGCCAATCGCGTTCATCTCGACGATCATTTCCTGTGCGAGGTCGGAATATAACCCGTAGTATTGCGTCATCAAGTCTTCGGCAAGTTGAACGTAATAATCCGCGTAATAATAGTAGTCGTAAATATATGCGACTTCCTCCGCCGTCATCGCATCGTCGCTTGTGGCGCTGGCGGCTGCGGCGGTGGTCTGCTCGGTGGCGGCGACGGCTTCGGTAACGGCTTGATCAATCAACGCGGCGAGTTCTTCTTCGGTCAACGCTGCGGCGTCTACGGGCGCGCCTGCCGTGGGCGTAAGCGGTATGGACGTTAGCGCGTTTGCGTTAACTGTGGCTTGCGCCAACGCCTGCGCTTGTTGCGTCTGCGCGATGGCGGTGTTGACCGCGTCGGGCGAGGCGGTTGGCGATCCCCCACAGGCAAGGATTCCGCTCGTCAAAATCAAAGCGCTCAAAACGATTCGCAATACGGGCTTCATCATGTTCCTCCATTTTTTTCAAAAGCAAAAACCGCTTTACGGCGACTCATGTTCCGCATGTAGGATTATTTACCCAACGTAATCGCACCACGATTCATATTTTGCAACCTTGCCGCGAATCGCATCGTGATAGACGTTTTGAATCTTGCGCGTGACGGGACCCGTCTTGCCGTCGCCAATGGTGCGGAAGTCAATCTCGCTCAAGCCGATGCACTCGGCGGCGGTTCCAACCACGAAGACTTCGTCGGCGATGTAAAGCTGGTCGCGCGAGACGGGCTGCTCGATCACTTGATAGCCCAAATCCGTCGCGATGGTGAAAATAGATTGGCGCGTGATTCCTTCCAGCACGGGAGCGGTAGACGGGGTGAAGAGTTTATCGCCGCGCACTACAAAAAGATTTTCGCCGGTACATTCGGCGATGTATCCTTGCGGGTCGAGCAGGATGGCTTCGTCGAATCCCAGCCGCACCGATTCGGTCTTGGCGAGGAAACTATTGGCGTAATTGCCGGAGACCTTTGCTTTGGTCATCATCACGTTTGGATGGTGTCGCGTGAAAGATGAAATATTGGCGCGGATGCCTTTCGCCAGCGCTTCTTCGCCAAGATAGTTGCCCCACTCCCACGTCGCAATCGCCAGCGACGGTTTGCCGCCGTCCACGTTCAAATTCCAGCCGCCGCCGTCGAGATACAAAAGCGGACGAATATAACAATCCTTGAATCCGTTGGCGCGCACGGTATCTTTCGTCGCGGCGATGATTTCATCCACCGTCCACGGAAATTCGCGGAAGCCGAACACGCGCGCGGAATCAAACAAACGCTCGGTGTGTTCGCGCAGGCGGAAGACCGCGGGTCCCTTCGCGGCGTTATATGCGCGGATGCCTTCAAATACCGCCGCGCCGTAATGCAGCGCGGGCGTAAGGAAATGCAGGGTCGCCTTTTCGAACGGAACAAGTTCGCCGTTCATCCAGATGAATTTAGATTCCATTCCCATAATAAAATTCTCCTTTTGATTTTGTGCAGATGTAGGGGCGCAGCATTGCCGCGCCCCTACGCCCATACGTGATTACATTCGTTTGATAATTTCATCCGCCATTTGACGGGTGGTTAACTTGCCGCCGATGTCGGCTGTGCGCGCGCCGTCGGTGATGGTTTGCTCGACGGCTTTTTCGAGCGCGGCCGCTTCGGTTTCCAAATTGAACGAATGGCGCAGCATCATCGCCGCAGAGAGAATCGTCCCAACGGGGTTTGCAATTCCCTTGCCCGCAATGTCCGGCGCGGAGCCGTGAATCGGTTCGTACAATCCCAAAGTGGATTCGCCCAAACTCGCGGAGGGTAACATTCCCATCGAACCAGCCAGCACGCTCGCTTCGTCAGTGAGAATGTCGCCGAACATATTCTCAGTGACCATCACGTCCATCCACGCGGGACCCGTGATGAGGCGCATGGACGCGGTATCAACGAGCGTATGTTCGAGTTCAATATCCTTATTCGCTTCGCCTACTTTCACCGCAATCTGCCGCCACAAACGGGACGACTCTAACACGTTGGCTTTATCTACGGAAGTTACTTTTTTCTTGCGTCCGCGCGCGAGTTTGAACGCGAGTTCCATTACGCGGCGCACTTCGTAATCGTAATATTCGAGCGTATCCACCGCGCGTTCGCGTCCGTCTTTCACGTCGCGTCCTTTGGGGAAACCGAAGTATAAGCCGCCCGTCAATTCGCGCACGACGAGAATATCCACGCCTTGAAGTTTTTCGGGCTTAAGCGGCGACCATTCCATCAGCGCGGGATGGACTTTGACGGGACGCAGATTTGCGAACACGCCGAGTCCTTTTCGCAGCGCGAGCAACCCGCGTTCGGGACGATCCTTCGCGAGCGGATCATCCCACTTGGGACCGCCCACCGCGCCGAGTAAAACCGCGTCGGATGATTTGCAATCGGCAAGGGTTTCATCGGTCAGCGACGAGCCATACTTATCAATGGAACATCCGCCCATCAATCTTTCTTGATATGTGAAAGTGTGATTATATTTGCCGGCGATTGTATCCAATACGCGCGCGGCTTCGACGACAATTTCGGGACCAATGCCGTCGCCGGGGAGGAGGGTGATTTTGAAGTTCATATATTCCTACTTGTCGTCATTGCGAGGGCGGCGCTCGCCCGCCCAAAGCAATCTCCTTGAAAACATAGGGATTGCTTCGTCGTCGCTCCGCTCCTCCTCGCAATGACGAAATAATTTAGTGCGCCACCATCAATCCATATTCGACAGAATCCGCGAGCGCGCGCCACGAGGCTTCGATGATGTTCGTGCCTGCGCCGACGGTGCTCCAGCGGGAGTTGGTGTTGCGCGTGTCAATCAACACGCGGGTGATGGCTTCCGTTCCATGATCCGAATCGAGGATGCGGACTTTGTAATCGGATAAATAAAAATGCGCGATGCGCGGATAATATCCGACGAGCGCTTTGCGCAGCGCGAGATCGAGCGCGTTGACGGGACCGTTTCCCTCGGCGGCGGTGTGAAGCACTTCGCCCTGCACGCGGACTTTGACCATCGCTTCCGCGAAGATTCCGCGCCCCTGACGATGTTCGACGTTGACGAAAAAGTCAATCAACTCAAACGGCGGTTTGTATCCATACTCCTGACGTTTGAGCATAATCGCCACCGAGGCTTCTGCCGCTTCAAAGGAAAATCCGCGCGCTTCGAGTTCTTTAATTTCGTTAAGAATGGGAACGACTTCGGTGCCGTCCACTTCTACGCCGTGTTCTTCCGCTTTGCTGAGAAGATTTCCGCGTCCCGATAAATCTGAAACAACGACGCGCATTTTATTGCCGATGAGATCAGGGTCAATGTGTTGATACGAAATCGCGGAGCGTCGCATCGCCGCGACATGCACGCCGCCCTTATGCGCGAACGCCGACTTGCCGACAAAAGGCAAATGCTCATCAGGCGTGATGTTGGCAACCTCCGCGACGAAATGCGAGAGATCGTATAGGTGTTGAATATTTCCTTTGGGCAAACATTCGTAACCCATTTTGAGTTCGAGGTTCGCCACGACAGAACAAAGGTTGACGTTGCCGCAGCGTTCGCCCACGCCGTTGATCGTCCCCTGCACTTGAACCGCGCCTTCGCGCACGGCGGTCAGCGCGTTGATGAGCGCGGTTTCAGAGTCGTTATGCGGATGAATTCCAAACGGATGCGTAATTTGCGCTTTCATCTCGCGGACGATTCGCTCCACATCCCAGGGCATACTTCCGCCGTTGGTATCGCACAGCACGACCATTTCCGCGCCGCCGCGAATCGCTGCGCGCAGGGTTTCGAGCGCGTAGGATCTATCCGCTTTGTAGCCGTCGAAGAAATGTTCCGCGTCGTAGATCACGCGCTTGCCGTTGGCATTGAGATACGCGACAGATTGCTCGATGATTCTCAAATTATCTTCCAACGTAGTCAGCAGCACGTCGGTGACGTGAAGATTCCACGTCTTGCCGAAGATGGTGCAAACGGGCGTTTGCGAATCGAGCAGGGCTTTGATATTGGCGTCGTCTTCGGGACCGCCTTTGGCGCGGCAGGTCGAGCCGAACGCGGTGATGAGCGCGTTCTTCCATTTCATATCGCGCGCGCGCTCGAAGAATTCAACGTCTTTTGGATTCGACCCGGGCCAGCCGCCTTCGATGAAGGCAACGCCGAACTCGTCCAATTTTTGCGCCACGCGGACTTTATCGTTCGCCGAGAGACTAAATCCTTCGGACTGAGTCCCGTCGCGCAGGGTGGTATCGTAGATTTGGATGTTTGTCATAGGTAATTAGCGATTAGGAATCAGGTGATTAGGATTAGGATGTTCCTATTTCCTAATTACCTGATTGCCTAATTCCTATTTTCGTATTCCGCAATTTCTTTCTCGAATCCCAAGATGTATCCGAGTTCATCCACGCCGTTGAGCAGGCAGGTTTTGTTGAACGGGTCAATGGGGAAGGAGACGGAGCCGTTTGGCAAGATAAGCGTTTGCGACGCAAGGTCAACGGTGAGTTCGACGCTTGGAATTTCTTCGATAAGATCGAATAACATCTTATGCGTCGCGTCGTCCACAATGATGGGGATGAGACCATTTTTTAACGAGTTGTTGCGGAAAATATCCGCGAAGGATGTGGAAATCACCGCGCGGAATCCGTAACTGGTCAGCGCCCAGGGGGCATGTTCGCGGCTCGAACCGCAGCCGAAGTTATCGCCTGCGAGAAGAATCTGCGCGCCCTTCGATTCGGGTTTGTTGATGATGAAATCTTTTTTGGGAGATTTATCGTCGTTGTAGCGCCAGTTGAAAAAGAGCGCGTCGGCAAGCCCGTTCTTGTCGGTGACTTTGAGAAACTGCGCGGGGATGATCTGGTCTGTGTCAATGTCGTTGACGGGGACGGGGATTACGCGGGAAGTGAGGGTTGTAAATTGTGCCATAGTTCTCCAATTCAGAATTTTGAATTCAGAATTCTGAATTACAAAATCGTGCGCGGGTCGGTAACAAATCCATTAATAGCGGATGCTGCGGCGGTCAGCGGGCTTGCAAGAAACGAGCGCGAACCTTTTCCTTGTCTGCCTTCAAAATTACGATTGCTGGTGGAAACAGCATATTGACCTGCAGGTATTACATCAGAATTCATTGCAATACATGACGAGCAGCCTGCTTCGCGCCATTCCGCGCCTGCTTCTTTGAAGATTTTATCCAAACCTTCCCGCTCCGCTTGATTCTTGACGTCCTGCGAACCGGGGACAATCATCACGCGCGTGGACGCGGAAACCTTGCGACCTTTCAACATTGCCGCAGCGAGTCTTAAATCTGAAATGCGCGAGTTGGTGCAAGAACCAATGAAGACCACATCCACTTTTTGCCCCAGCAGCGACTGACCGGGTTGAAGTCCCATATAATTCAGCGCTTTTTCAAACGCGGATTTTTGCGAAGGCTCGCTGAACGAATCCGCAGTCGGGATTTTGTCTGTGATTTTCATGCCCATGCCGGGATTTGTCCCGTAGGTAATCATCGGCTCAAAGTCATTGGCGTTGAGCGTAATGGATTTGTCGTAAGTCGCGCCTTCATCGCTGGGCAAGGTTTTCCAGTACGCGACGGCTTTATCCCAGTCCGCGCCTTGCGGAGCAAATTCGCGTCCTTTGAGATATTCAAAAGTGGTTTCATCGGGCGCGATCATGCCCGCGCGCGCGCCGCCTTCGATGGACATATTGCAAACGGTCATGCGTTCTTCCATGCTCAATGCGCGAATCGCTTCGCCTGTGAATTCAAAGACGTGACCCGTTCCGCCGCCGACGCCGATCTTCGCGATGAGCGCGAGGATGATGTCTTTGGCTGAAACGCCCGCGCCGAGTTTTCCATCCACGCGGACTTCGTAAGTTTTTGGCTTTCTTTGCAGCAGGCATTGAGTCGCCAGTACATGCTCGACCTCGGAAGTTCCGATGCCGAAAGCCAGCGCGCCGAACGCGCCATGCGTGGCGGTGTGACTATCTCCACAGACGATGGTCATGCCGGGCTGCGTGCGTCCGAGTTCGGGACCAATCACATGCACAATGCCGCGATGCGGACTGGTCATACCGTGAAGCGTGATTCCAAATTCCGCCGCGTTGGTTTCCATCTGTTTGATTTGCGCCGCCGCCATCGCGTCTGTGATGGGAACGCTGACGGGCGTGGTCGGGATGGAATGATCCATCGTCGCGAGAGTCTTATCGGGGCGGCGGACTTTGAGTCCGCGTTGTCTTAATCCCGTAAAGGCTTGCGGCGATGTGACCTCGTGGACGAGGTGCAAGTCAATATAAAGTACGGCGGGAGATTCAGGTTGTTCGGCGACAACATGAGATTCCCAAATTTTGTCGAAGAGAGTTTTTGGCATGGTAGGTAATTAGTGAGTGGGATTAGGAAGCGCTCTCTTCATCAGAAGCGTTTTCTTCATCTTTAGGATCGGTCTGCATCTCGCTTAAATCCCAGCCTGCGGGAAACATGGGCGCTTGGGGATAAGGGTCGAAAGATTGAAATTCATAATTAGCGTTTTCATTTTGAGTGGTCATGGTTTTCTCCTTTAGCATTTACGTCATTGCGAAGAGCGGAACGACGAAGCAATCTCCGTGTTGGTGAGGATTGCTTCGGGCTAGCGCCCTCGCAATGACATGACGAATCACCCCAACATCACGCCGAAGTCGTTGGAAATTTTTTCGTTTCCTTCGGTCTGCGCGATAATGAGTTTATTCAGCGCGTTGATGTATGCCTTCGCGCTGGCGACGATGATGTCCGAATCCGCGCCGTGACCGCCATACACGCGGATGTACTCCACTTCGCGCTGCGCGTCCATCGTGGTGGAACTGCTGTCGCTTTGAATGCGGACGGTCACTTCGCCGAGCGCGTCAATGCCTTCGGTGATGGCGTGGATGTTGAACTCCAGCAAAGTGCATGGCACATTGACGATTTGATCAATCGCTTTGTACGTCGCGTCTACGGGACCCGTGCCAATGGACGCGACGGTATGAATCATTCCGTCGGGTCCGCGCAGGCGAACCGTGGCGGTGGGCATTCCCATCGTGCCGCTGGTCACTTGCATTCCGTTGAGTAGGTATACATCGCGCGGTTTATAGAATTCGTCCGCGATCACGGCTTCGAGATCGAGATCGGTGATGACCTTTTTACGGTCCGCCAATTCCTTGAAGCGCGTGAACGCCTTATCGAGTTCCACGTCATCAAGCGAGTGACCCATTTCGGCGAGACGGTTTCGCAGCGCGGCGCGTCCCGAATGTTTGCCCATCACCAACTGAGTTTGATTCACGCCGACGTCTTCGGGGCGCATAATTTCATAAGTGGTTTGGTGTTTCAACATGCCGTCCTGATGAATGCCCGCCTCGTGCGCGAACGCATTCGCGCCGACAATCGCCTTGTTGGGCTGCACCACCATGCCCGTGTAATTGCTGACGAGTTTGCTCATACGCGAAAGTTGCTGCGTTTCGATTCCCGTTTCCAAACCAAACACGGGATGACGCGTCTTCAACGCCATGACGACTTCTTCAAGCGATGTGTTGCCCGCGCGCTCGCCGATTCCGTTGATGGTCACTTCGGCTTGGCGCGCGCCCGCTTGAATTCCCGCCAGCGCGTTTGCGGTGGCGAGTCCCAAGTCATCGTGAGTATGGACAGAAATCGTAATGCCTTCGTGCATTCCGGGCGTGTTCTTAATGATGCCGTCAATCAATTTATAAAATTCATCGGGCGTGGTGTATCCAACCGTATCGGGAATATTCAAAGTGGTCGCGCCAGATTTGATGGCTTCGCCCAGCACGATATACAAAAATTCCGGCTCGGAACGTCCCGCGTCTTCGGGCGAAAATTCAATATCATCGCACAGACTCTTCGCGTACGCGACCATTTCCGAAACGCGCTGCACCACTTCTTCGGGATCCATCTTCAACTTGTGTTTCATGTGAATCGGCGAAGTGGCGAGGAAGGTGTGAATACGCGGTTTCTTCGCGCCTTTGACCGCCTCCCATGCTTTATCTATATCGGTTTTATTCGCGCGCGCGAGTCCCGCGATGGAGGGAACTTTCGCATCGGGACTGGACGGGTTGCCGACTTCGTTCGCGATTCTTCTCACCGCTTCAAGATCGTCGGGCGACGCGGCGGGGAATCCCGCTTCGATAATATCCACGCCCAGCCGCGCGAGATTGTGCGCGACTTCCAACTTCTCGGCAGAGGTCATCGTGGCGCCGGGAGATTGCTCGCCGTCGCGTAGGGTGGTGTCGAATATTTTTACGTAATTACTCATTCAGTCTCCTAGTCTTCTGGTCTGCTAGTCAACTACCCGGCTACTTTTTCCAATTCTCAGGACGTAACGATCTCACCGCCGCGCCCGCGCGCCACATTTCGGAATTATGGAAAGCGGCGAGTTCCTCTTCCAACTTTTCGCGGTAATCGGCGCGGCTGTTCGCTTCGAGTGTGATGCGCGCTTCGTTGCCCGTGACCACAGATTCGTATAGCGCGTCAAACACCGGAGCCACCGCATCGCGGAAACGCGGATGCCAATCAAGCGCGCCGCGCTGCGCGGTAGTGGAGCAGTTGGCGTACATGAAGTCCATGCCGTTCTCGCCCACGAGTCGAATCAGCGATTGAGTCAATTCTTCAACAGTTTCGTTGAACGCTTCGCTCGGAGAATGTCCATGCTTGCGAAGGACGTTGTACTGCGCTTCCATCACGCCAGACAACGCGCCGATGAGAATGCCGCGCTCGCCGGTGAGGTCGCTGTACACTTCGTTCTTGAAAGTGGTCGGGAATAAATATCCCGCGCCGATGGCGATGCCCAAGGCAATAGCGCGTTCGTTGGCGCGTCCCGTGTGATCTTGATGCACCGCAAAGCTCGCGTTGATTCCGCTGCCCGCGAGGAAGTTGCGGCGCACGCTCGTCCCCGAACCCTTCGGCGCGACGAGAGCCACATCCACATGCGGCGGAGGAATGACGCCCGTATCGTCTTTGAAGGTGACGGAAAATCCATGCGAGAAATACAGCATGTCGTTTTCATTCAAACATTCGACAATCTTGCTCCACTGGCTGCGCTGACCTGCGTCGGATAAAAGATATTGAATCACCGTTCCTTTTTCAGCGGCTTCTTCAACTTCAAATAAAGTTTTGCCTTCGACCCAGCCGTCGGCAATTGCCTTGTCCCAGTTTTTTGTGCCTTTGCGCTGACCGACGATGACGTTGATTCCGTTATCGCGCATGTTCATCGCCTGCGCGGGACCTTGCACGCCGTAACCGATGACCGCCACAACTTCATTCTTCAAAACTTCGCGCGCCTTTTCCAAAGGAAATTCTTCGCGCGTTACCACTTCTTCTTCCGTACCGCCAAAATTAATTTTTGCCATGATTGAAATTCTCCTGTTTATCATTATTTTCGTCATTGCGAGGGCGCTTTTGTTCTTCGCCCGAAGCAATCTCCAACTTAATCATAAGATTGCTTCGCTCGCTAACGCTCGCTCGCAATGACGGATTATTTAACTACGGCGTCATTTCCGCCAAATCCGACACATCATCAATTCGAGCACCTGTGCCAGAGACGCGGCGCACGCCGTCGTTGACTCCACGCGTCATGGAAACCTGTCCCGTGCGAACCATTTCCACGATGCCAATCGGGCGCAGCAATTCGATCATCCCTTCGATCTTATCTTCCGTGCCTGTGATTTCGACAATCAAAGAATCGAAAGCCACATCCACGATGCGCGCGCGGAAAATTTCCGCAAGCCCGTTCACTTCCGCGCGTTTTTCGGGTTCGACCTTGACCTTGATGAGCGCGAGGTCGCGCGTCACGGAAGGCTGACGGGTGACGTCCTGCACGTCAATCACGTTGACGAGTTTGTATAAATTCGCTTCGATCTTATGCGCGTCTATATCGCAGTTGGGACAATCCACCACCACGGTCATGCGCGAGACTTCGGGGTTTTCCGTGCGCCCCACCGCCAGCGACTCGATATTGAAATTGCGACGGCGGAATAAAGACGCGACTCTATTCAACACGCCGGG
>JAQTWR010000052.1 GCA_028689195.1 Anaerolineales bacterium
TTTGATTTATCGGGCTGAGCGCCAGCGTCAATTGCGGCGTGCCGCCCGTAAGATCAACATTGACGATTTCGGTGAAGGCGACAGTGATCGCTATCGTATCGCCCGCTTTGTATGCGCCGTCCGCAGTGGTTGAGGATACGTCCACGACAAAGGGGGCTTGATCCAATTCATACGCGCCAATATCACAAAACAGACCTTGCCGGCGGTTGACTCCGCGCTGGTCAAATCCGCCTGCGCCGTAGGCAGGGTTGCCCACCGCCGCCGCGCAGACCGTATCATCGCCCGCGTCAATGGCGGCGGAACCAGCTAACAACGCAAAGGTTTGAGTCGCGCCGCCATTATCCGCCAGCGCGCCAAGATTTATTTCCAACGAAGTTTTTTGCGTCGCGCCGCCGCAAGTACCGTCTGTATCAAAGCTGTAATTGTCGGCTACCACAAACGCGCCGTAGCAGTCCCCACCGTTTAGGTTATTCGCAACGATTGAGTTCCTCAGGGTCACTGTGTTCACGGCATTAATGCCGCCGCCGTCATACACAGCGGAATTGCCCGAGAGCGTGCTGTTTGTTACGGTTGTAACGCCCTGATTGAAGATGCCGCCGCCGAAAAAAGCGATATTACCTGAAAGCGTGCTATTCGTTATGTCCATAGTGTTAATGGTGATGATAGCCCCGCCGCTGTAAGCGCTATTGTCAACGAACGCGCTGTTTAGTATAGATGCGGTGCGACCGTTAAAGATACCGCCGCCGCTGCCACTGACAACAACGTGGTCAGTCATATTGCCTGAGAAGACGCTGTCCGTCACATTTAGAATGCCGGCGTTGTTATAGGCGCCGCCGCCAAAGATTGTAGCAAAGTTGTTCGAGAAAACGCTGCCTGTCACATTCAGGGATCCAGCGCCGTTGAAAATACCGCCGCCATAGCTGGCAGAGTTACTCGAAAACACGCTGTTCGTCGCTGTTAACGAGCCTTTGTTGTCAACACCGCCGCCCATAATGACGCCATTCCCGTGCCGAACGGTCAGCCCATCAAGGGTCAGGTCGCCAAAAGAACTTACTCCAAAGACGCCGTTGACATGAGTACAACTTTGTGAAGGGGCAGCGGTTGGGTCGCAGGCGGACGCCTCTATAATGGTATTCGCCGCGCCATTACCGTTGATGGCAACAACCGTATTGATAACAGGCAGTCGGCTGCCGCTCAACGTAATGATGTAGTCTGCGGCAAAGGTGATCGTATCCGCGCCGCTGATCGCATTCGCCGCGTTGAGCGCCTCGCGCAGGGTGCAGTCGTAAATTCCGCTGGCGTAATAATCACAGAAACCATCATCGGTATCAGCGGAAGTGTTCACCACAAAAGCGGGACCCCACTGCGTTTCTGATTCAAGTGCGCCAATATCGCAGGCTGCGTCTAGGGGACGAGGGACTCCGCGCTGGTCTTTACTGCTGACTGGGGGATCCGCGCAGATTGTAGCGTCACCCGCGTCAATAGCGGGGGAATTTGAGAGCAGAGCCATAGTAAAAGTAGTACCGCCATTATCAGCCAGCGCCCCGAGATTTGGGTCATTGTTGATAGGCGCAGTAGTACTGCAACTATTGACCCCGGCGCCATCCACTTCGATCAGGTTATGAGTACCGCTGACAGCGCCGGAATAATTGTAGCAATCTGCTCCGCTGGCGCTATTCGCCAGAATCGTATTGTTCATGGTTAGCGTGCCGTTATTGAAGATGCCTCCACCAAGGATGGCGGAGTTATCTGAGAACGTGCTATTCGTCACAGTCAAGTCGCCATTGTTGTTGATGCCGCCGCCGCTTCCATTGGCAGAGTTGGCTGAGAACGTACTGTTTGTCACGGTCACGATGCCGCCACCGTTAAAGATACCGCCAGCGCCGCCGCCGCCATTATCCGCATTACCCGAAAACGTACTATTTGTCACTGTCAAAGAGCCGCCATTGGTGTAAATACCGCCGGCATAGATAGCGGCGTTGCCTGAGAGCGCGCTGTTCGTCAACGCGAGCGCGCCGCCGCCATTGTAAATACCGCCGCCACCGCCTGCGGCAGAAGCACAAGCGCCAATACATTGCCCATTGCGCACGGTCAGGCTGTCAAGGGTCAAGTCGCCTGCATAATTCAATTCAAAGACGCGATAAGTAGCCGTACTGGGAACCGCATTTGCCTCGATAATGGTATTCGCCGCGCCATTGCCGTTGATAATGATGACGGAGGTCACGGCAGGCAGTTGACTGCCAACGAGCGTAATGGTGTAGTTCGCGGCGAAGGTAATGGTGTCTTTGCCTGAACCAGAGGCGCAGTCGGTTGAACCGAGCTGGCTGTCAAGATTCGCATTGAGAATCGCCTCGCGCAAAGTACAAGCGCCATCGTTTGCAACCGTATCTGCGTTGCTATCAACGGCAATTCCAACCGCGTATACGGGCGCCGCGTATACGGGCGCGACAAAGACTACGCTGCCTATCAACGAAGTCAGCATAAATAAGAACACAAAAATATTGAGAAAGGGCTTGGAATGGGTTTTCATAATTGTTTCTCCTGAAATAATTGGGAAATGTATCGCGCAAGGCGATGACGATTGAAATTAAATACATTTACTTTTTCAAAAAACTTTATAGAACTATATGGGGAAAATAATGGCTTGCTCGGTATATGCTGATATAAAAAAAGAGCGATCATTCCAAGGGATGGAATGTGGCGTACCGCTATCTATACCTATCCCCGCTGGCGGCTTTTACATGTCTTATTAAGATAATTTGTATCTAAATTATCTTAATAAGACAGTTTATACCACACAACAACATGAAATGCCAAAATTCCCGCGTTTTGATAATTTGTAACTCCCCTTACGCACTTTGAACATGTCGCCCTGAGTAAAACCACCGCGCAAAAAACGCGGTTCAAAGCGAAAGGAACAAAAGATTCAGCCACGAATTACGCGGATTATCACGGATAGATTTAAAAATTCGCGCAAATTAGTGAAATCCGTGGCAACAATGGTTTTGAATTTCCTTGTTCTTTAGTAGCGGAGCAAAGGGTCTCTGAGATAATCGGAGAGGTTCTCACCTGCCCTAGCAGGCGGCGCTAGGGTCGCTTCGATCAGAACGACATTGCGTAAGGTGAGTTTATAACTTAAAACAAAAAAAGGTTGCGTATCGGACGGCAAGTCTGATACGCAACCCTACAAGATTCGATTTCAGGTCTTTTATTGCGGTCAGGGAATGTTATAGCTCTGCAATTCCGTAGTAATGGAAAATACCGTTCCGCTAAAATCGCCGTTCTCGACGGATTTTACGAAGCCAACACCCGGCGCGTACCAAAGCAGCGTCACGCCGTTGTATTTGACGGGAATGGGAACACCCTGAAAATCGGTCATAACTTCCATATTTGAGTTGGCTTGAATTCTAACCGCGTCAAAAACGCCTGCCGGCACGGTGATGGTTTCGCTTCCCAATTCTTGCATTGTCACAGAGTACGATCCTTGAGACGGCGATTGCTGGTCGCCGGGCATTGCCATTGCACCCTGCATGGTCAAACCGTATTGCCATTGCGCTCCCTGCCCCATCTCGCGCGGCAGACTCACGCCATGAACTTCGAGAGTAGCGAGGTCGGCGGTGATTCCCTGCGTGGAAATTCCCGCCGCGCTGCCTCCGCCAATTTGAAGCGCTTGCAATCCATCCGAATGACAGAGCCAATCCTGAGCGCGTAAAGCGCCCGCAAATTGGGAAGTTAGCGTAAACCCATCCGCGCGGACTTCCGTAATCGTATCGGTATAAGCAAACGAGCCGTTCGGTCCGCCGGCGCTGGCGTACGTCCATATTGCGCCCTGTTTAACAGGAAATAAAGCGTTCTCGCATGAGCCGCTCGTCCCTGATGATTTCACCCCGCTGGCTGTGCAGGCGGTAATTCCGATAGAAAGAATAATGGAAAGAATAATTGCAAATCGTGATAGTTGTCGCATTGGAGCCTCCGTGTGTTTTTACAGAAATAAGATGACAGCCGCTATTCTAATGACTGTCATCTACAGAAACATGGTATTTTCCTGTTAAAAACCAACTACCACTTCAACAAAGACATGGTGAAAATGCTGCCGACCCCGGGTTCGCTCTCCACGTCTAAAATGCCTTTATGCTGCTGAATGACCTGCCGCGTAATGGAAAGCCCAATGCCAATGCCGCCGTACAAATCGCCGTCGTAACTATCGAGATGGAAGAAACGATCAAAGATGCGCGGACGAATCTCCGGCGAAATACCAATGCCCTGATCTTCCACCGAAACGATCACGCGCTCGCCCTGCGACATCAAGCGAATTTCAACGGATTTATTCGGCGCGCTGAATTTGACGGCGTTATCCACCAGTGCAATCAGGGCGCGTTCCAGCGAACGCGGATCGCCGCGAACTTCGGATACGGAACGATCCCCTTTGAGTTTGAGCGTTATCTGACGCGCCAAAGCCCTGCCCTCGTATTTCTTAATCACTTCTTCGGCAATCGCGACCATGTTCACAGGCTGGAACTCAGGCAGCACCAATTCGATTTCCTGAAGGAAGAGAATGTCGTTTACAAGCGCGGTGATTTGGTCAATGTTGCGCGCGATAATATCCACTTTTGAATCCAGTTCCGCGCCCGAAACCATCTTCTTTTGAAGCGCCTGCAAATATCCGCCCGCCACGACTAATGGCGTGCGTAATTCATGCGCGACCGTGGTAAGAAATTCGCGGCGCGCCAAATCCTGCTCGGCAAGGCGCTGATATGCGTCAGCCAATTCAAACGCGCGCAAGCGTAAATCTTCAATCGCCATATCGTCGTTGTGACTCAAGCGGCTGCTAATCTCTCTAACCATCGCCATCGCCACCGAAGGACTGCGCTTCAAAACGCGGTTAAAGCCTTCTTTATCCAACTCAAGCACAACCACGTTGGTCTTGGATTTAACCGTCGCGGCGCGCGGCGCGTTATGAATCAACGCCATCTCGCCGAAATAATCGCCGGCGGTGAGCGAAGTCAACAAACGCGATTCGGAATGACTGACGAGTTTCGTGACCTCAAAGTCGCCTTCGAGGATCATATAAAACACGTACTCGAGTTCGTTTTCCCTGCACACCACCGTGCCCGGCGGATATGTCTTAATGCGACTGTTGACAATAATTTCCTGCACTTCCTCAGATTTGATGCCGGGAAATGCGCGCGGGATAATTTTGGCAGGGGCGCGTATAGTAGTCATAGTACGCATATTTTATCACGACGAGATAAAGCGGAATTCACCCGTTTGGGCTACGAGGGCAACCCAAACTTGGCTCTATAATCCATTCAAAGGAATCTGTTATGAAATTTCACAAACTTATATGGATGTTATTTATCGCGACTTTCTTAATGTCAAACTGCCGGCGCCCGCCAATAGAAACTACCCCCGAAATTGTCCCGCCAACCCTCGCACCCTTCCCCACAGCGTCCGCGACCTCCACGCCAAATGTTACGCCCATGCCAGCCGCTTCCGCCACGCCAATTCCGCTTGTGCCGAATTTTTCTCACGTTGTCATCATCATCTTTGAAAATAAGGAATTTGGCTCCGTCATCGGCAACCGCAATATGCCTTACTTTAATTTGCTTGCCGACACATACGCGTTGCTCGCCCAGCACTACGCGCCCACGCACCCCAGCCTGCCAAATTATCTTTCCCTCATCGGCGGCGACACCTTCAACGTCGCCGATAATTGCGGCTCCTCAGACTGCTATATCAACGCGCCCAGCCTGCCCGACCTGATCGAAGCCAGCGGGCGGACATGGAAAACCTATCAAGACGACATGCCCGAACCGTGCTTCACAGGCGACACGCTGCGTTACGTCCGCAAGCATAATCCCTTCATCTTCTTTGACGCGATTCGCTTGAACGAAGAGAGGTGCAGGCGCAGCGTCGTTCCGCTCGCGCAATTGGACGCAGACCTCGCGGCAAACGACCTGCCCAATTTTATTTTCATCACCCCCGATATTTGCTACTCCGCGCACGACTGCGCGCTTGACCTTGCCGATAATTGGATGAAAGAACAGATTGAGAAAATCTATCCCGCGCTTGACGCGACGGGCGAACCCTTCCTCATCATCCTCACATGGGACGAGGGTCAAGGCGATCACTCCTGCTGCGGACTCCCCGAATCGGCGGGCGGGCGCGTCGCGACCATTTTGATTTCTCCGCAGGCGAGACCCAATTTTCAAGACCATACGCCATACTCGCATTATTCCATTTTGAAGACCATTTCAGAAGCGTGGGGCTTGCCATATCTCGGTCACGCGGCGGATAAAGAAACAACACTCATCACCGCGCCGTGGAGATGATATTCTTTGTCCGCCACGAAAAAATATTTCTAATTCGCGTTTTTTCGCGGATAATAAAAATGATGTACCATTGAGCCATGCATGACGCAACCCAAAGCCGCCTCTTACGCTGGGCGGGACTCTTTCTCTTTATCAACTCTGTCATCCTGACCCTGTCTCCCGCCGTGCGCGAACGCAAATGGGATGTGGACTACAGGCTCTCGCATTGGGTGGGATTTTTTGCGTGGATCATACTAATGCTCATCGCCCACTGCGCAACGATTAAACATTTGCCCGAGCGCGATCCCTATTTGCTGCCAGCCGCCGCATTACTCAGCGGATGGGGAATGCTAACCATCTGGCGGCTTGACGAATCCTTTGGAATGCGGCAAATCGTCTGGCTTGGAGTCGGCGTCGCGGTATTAATTCTTGCCTTATACATTCCGCAAAACCTCAATTTTCTCCGCCAACACAAATACGTCTTGCTAACCAGCGGATTATTCATCACCGCGCTGACCTTGATCTTCGGCACAAATCCGCTTGGCGCAGGACCGCGTTTATGGCTGGGTTGCTGCGGCGTATATTTTCAACCTTCCGAACCGCTCAAACTTTTGCTGGTTATTTATCTTTCCGCCTACCTCGCAGACCGCATCCACACATCGCTTTTACGAAGCGCGCTATTAATTCCGACACTCGTCGTCACGGGGCTTGCGCTTTTGCTGCTGCTGGTTCAACGCGACCTCGGCACCGCGTCTATTTTTATTTTTATCTTCACCGTCATTCTCTTCCTCGCCACCGGCAAACGCCGCATTTTATTAAGCGCGGCGATTTTCTTAATGCTCACTCTGGCTGTGGGATATTTTTTCATCGGCGTAATTCGCATCCGCGTAGACGGCTGGCTCAATCCGTGGAGCGACCCGTCGGGCGCCTCGTATCAAATCGTGCAGTCGCTGCTGGCAATTGCAAACGGCGGGATTTTAGGGCGCGGACTTGGAATCGGAAGCCCCTCGCTCGTGCCCGTCGCCATCTCCGATTTTATCTTCGCAGCCATCGCCGAAGAAACGGGATTGATCGGAACGCTGGGTCTGCTTGCGCTCATCGGGTTAATCCTTGCGCGAGGTTTGATCGCCTCCCTCCGCGCCGCGGATCGCTTCCGCCGTTATCTCGCGGCGGGCGTGGTGAGTTATCTTGGAATTCAAAGCCTGCTCATCATCGGCGGAAATTTGCGCCTGCTGCCGCTTACAGGCGTGACGCTGCCCTTTGTTTCCTACGGCGGCTCGTCGTTATTGACTTCGTATATCGCGTTATTTATTTTGCTTGTCATCAGCAACAAGGAAGACGACGAACCCGCGCCCCTGCAAGACCCGCGCCCCTACACGATCCTTGCAGGAGTCCTCATGCTGGGATTATTCGCCGCCGCGCTTGCTTCCGCGTGGTGGGCGTTTGTCCGCGCGCCCGACCTGCTCAGCCGAACCGACAATCCGCGCCGCGCCATTGCAGACCGTTACGTCCCGCGCGGCGAGATAGTGGATAGAAACAACCAGCCCATCAACATCACCACAGGCGAAAGCGGAACATACGCGCGCGTTTATCTCTATCCCGACCTTGCGCCGGTTACTGGATACACGCATCCCGTTTATGGGCAGGCGGGGTTGGAGTCTACGCTTGACGAGTACCTGCGCGGGGTACAGGGAAATCCCGCCAGCCTCATCTGGTGGGATCATTTGCTCTACGGCTCTCCCCCGCCCGGCTTGGACGTGCGCCTGAGTTTGAGTCTTGCGCTGCAAACCAAAGCCGATAAATTACTGGGCGAACATCGCGGCGCGATTATTTTGATGAACGCGGAGAGCGGCGAGATTCTGGTTATGGCGTCGCATCCGAGCTACGACCCGAACAAACTCAACGAAGAAGGCGCATCGCTCGCGCAGCACAAATCTTCGCCGTTGGTGAATCGCGCGACGCAGGGGTTATATCCAATTGACGGGATATTGACTCCATTGTTGTATAAAGATTCGGCGCAAGTCGAAGACGCCGACCTAAAAAAATATTATCGAGAACTTGGGCTGTACGAAGCGCCGAAATTAAATATCCCGCTCGATTTCAGCGTCTCTGAAAAAGACCTGCGCGCCAGTCCGCTGCAAATCAGTTTGATCGCCGCCGCATTAAGCGCGAATGGAATCAAGCCCGCGCCGCGCATTGCAACAGCCGTGAACACGCCCATACAGGGATGGGTCGCGTTGTTGAATGAGAATCAACCCGCGCAGGTTATTCCGCTTGCGGCTGCGCGCGCAACCGCATCGGCGTATATTGTGGAAGGCAAACCGTATTGGCGACAGATCGGTCAGGCGCGGGAAGGCGATCTCACCGTCACATGGCTGCTGGCAGGCGCATTGCCCGACTGGAGCGGCGCGCCTCTGGCGTTGGTTGTCGCGTTGGAAGAGGATAATATTTCGCTGGCAAAATATATCGGGAACGAGATTTTCGACGCGGCGGTCAATCAATAAAAAAAATCCTAAAGGCTTTTGAACCTTTAGGATTTTTTGTTTGCGTAGAATTACGAGCCTTGATCCTGGTCTTTCGCGCCGTAGCCGGGACCTGATTTGAAGAATTCGTAGTTCGGTTGAATATCTGCCGTGAGGTCAACGACTTCGCCGGCTTCGAGCTGTTTGGTGGTTTCAAGGACAACCTGCTTGCCGTTGTGGTTTGTCGCTTCGTAATGACCAGAGAGACCAACCTTGCTGATATATTCGCCGCCCTTGGCGCTGTACGCGGAGGGGACTTCGTCTTCGGGGAAGATCGCCGCGAACGGGCATTCTGGCACGCAGGCGCCGCAGTCAATGCAGGTATCGGGGTCAATGTACATCCAAGGGTATTCGGCGACAGGCTGACCGGGGACGATACATTCAACCGGACATACTTCGATGCAGCCGCGGTCACGAACGCATAAGCTGGTAATAATGTGGGTCATGGGAATTTGCTCCTTATTTAGGGAAATGATTAACTGAACAGGGGCTATTATATCTATGTTTACCCTCGTGACAAGGGGCGCAAAAAAATCTCCGAGTCCTTGAGCGACTCGGAGATTTTGATTTTTCTACTTAGCCGCGTAACGCGCGGCGACTGCGTCCCAGTTGACCACGTTCCACCACGCGCTGATATAGTCGGCGCGGCGATTCTGATAATTGAGATAATAGGCGTGTTCCCACACGTCAATACACAAAATGGGAGCAAGACCGTCGGAGAGCGGGCTGTCTTGGTTTGCCGACGAAACGACGGCGAGTCCGCTGCCCTTCTTGACCAGCCACGCCCAGCCGGAGCCGAAGCGAGTCGCGGCGGCTTTATCAAATTCCGCTTTGAAGTTATCAAACGAAGTAAACGAAGCGTCAATCGCCTTCGCCAATTCGCCCTTCGGCGCGCCGCCCGCTTTGGGAGCCATAATCTCCCAGAACATATTGTGGTTGTACGTACCGCCGCCATGATTGCGAACCGCCGTGCGAACGCCTTCGGGAACGGCGTTCAAATCGCCGAGCAATGCTTCGAGCGATTTTCCAGCCAGTTCGGGAGTCTTTTCGACCGCGGCATTCAAGTTCGTAACGTAAGCGTTGTGATGTTTGGAATGATGGATTTCCATCGTGCGCGCGTCAATATGAGGTTCAAGAGCGTCATACGCGTAAGCCAGTTTGGGAAGTTCAAAAGCCATAATAGTTTCTCCTTATATAATCAACAATTTGCGTTCTTTGAACGTATAATTCATTTTACCTTGAACAAAGAATACCCGCAATATTTAGGACAATTTTTATACAAATATCATATAAATAAGTATAGGATGAGTAAATGACTGAAACCCGCGCGCGACTTTTTCTACACTTTGCTATTATCATCGCAATTCTGGCTGTTTCTACAGGCAGTATTTTCATCCGCTTCGCGCAGAACGACGGGATGCCGTCGTTTGTAATCGCCGCGCTGCGATTGACCTTTGCCACGCTGCTCCTCGCGCCCATTACATTGACAAAACACCGCGAGGAAATCAAACGTATGACGCCCAATACAATCGCGCTCGGCGTTTTTTCGGGTCTTTTCCTCGCCGTCCATTTTGCGACATGGATTAGTTCGCTCGAATACACGAGCGTGGCAAGTTCCGTCGTATTCGTCAGCACGGGACCGCTTTGGGTGGCATTACTCGCGCCGATGTTATTGAAAGAACATCTTGCGCGGACGGCTATCGTCGGGCTGGGACTCGCACTAATCGGCGGAACCATTATCGGGTTGTCGGACGCGTGCGCGTGGACTCATGGCGCGTTGACCTGCTCGGCGCTGCAAGACGTCCTGCGCGGACGCGCTATGTGGGGAAACTTCCTCGCGCTGGCTGGCGCGTGGACGGTGACGGGGTATCTCATCATCGGCAGGAAACTGCGCGCGGGCATGTCTCTGCTCCCATATATTTTTTTAGTGTACGGCATGGCGGCGCTGACGTTGATTGTCATCATGTTCGCTTCGGGAAATTCGCCGTTTGGGTACGCGCCCAAAACATACGGCTGGATTTTTTTACTCGCCGCTATCCCGCAACTGATCGGACACTCGACTTATAATTGGGCGTTGAAATATCTGCCCGCCGCGCTTGTGGCTGTGACCACGTTGGGCGAACCGATTGGCTCGGCGATACTGGCGTTTTTCCTTTTGAACGAAACGCCAACGCTAATTGTCGTCTTTGGCGGCGTATTAATTCTCGCGGGAATTTATCTCGCTTCAAGAAAATAACGTCGCGCATAGGAGTCTTATGAAACTACCGTCTCATCTTTACCTTGATAAAAATAATATTCCGTATGAAGCGCAGAGTTTTTCGCCTGAAACGGAAAAAGGCGCGGCAAACGTCGCGCGCGTTTTAGGCTTTGCAGAACGTCAAGCCGTGAAGACGCTCGTCTTTCAAGTGGATACGGGCGAGCGCGTTCTCGTCATGTTGGGCGGCGACCAAAACGCGGTATCGGGCAATTTGAAGAAAGCCATCGGCTCGCGCAATATTCAAATGGCGGCGCCTGAAGTCGTAAAAGAAACAACGGGACATGTCATCGGTTCGATTCCCGCCTTTGGCTGGCAGCCTGAGGGGTTTCGCAGTTTTCTCGAAGCGAGTTTGGTCAACGAACCAATTCTTGGCACAGGCGCGGGGCAATGGGGCGAGGAGATTATGATTACGCCCGAAAATCTAATCAAGGCGAGCCGCGCAATCGTGGTCAATTTGACGGACAGGGAAAAATCGGTAATTCCAGAGAACTCTTGACGCTGGATAAAAAGCGCGGAAAAAAATCGAGGTTGGATATATTCTCCCGTAAATCTTTTAATGG
>JAQTWR010000053.1 GCA_028689195.1 Anaerolineales bacterium
GGACGCTCCGCTTGAATTAAACGCAGACCGGCTCCAAATCCAACGAGAACATACGCGAGCATGGTAAAAAAATTCGCGCCGAAGGTATCGCGCCGCAGCGAAGGAATCCGCGCAAGATGAATCCCGTCTTTATTTTCTTCAAAAGGCAAGCCCGCGATGTGCGCCGTCAACACCGTAACGCCGTGTCCGCGCGCCGCGAGTCCTTTGCAAATATCATACGCGGCTCTGCCGCCGCCGCCGCCGATGGGCGGAAATTCATAAATGATTGTGAGGATGCGCATGTTATCTAAACTGGTCTTTGCAATTGGGTTTGTTTGGGCGCGGAATAAAAACTTGAACGTTCGTGGTCGCCAAAGTTTCGACGGGTTTATAAGCGCACAAAAGCGGCGCGCCCACATAACGCACCCACGCGTTATCTTCTTCTAAAAATCCGCCCGTTTTTCGCAGCGTAAATTTTTGGTCTTCGGCGATGATGAGCGCAAAGCGATGGTTTGCAAGATCGGCGTAATATTTTTCGAGCGCGGGGCGGTTGCCCGACATCGCCATTTCCATCAACTCGATTTGTTCGTAGTCGGCGACAAGCGGAATATTTTTCAATTCGCCAAACGTAAACAACTGGCGCTCGGTGACGAATAAAACTTCGCCGTTGGATTCTTCCGCGTATTTTTGCAGCGTTTGAATATCTTTCCGCGCCGCGAGGGAATCATAATGATAAAAGGATGCGATGCGCGGAATTGCGAATCCAAGCGGAATGAGCAGCGCGGCTGCGACGACGCTTGAAGCGGGCTGCCCCCACGCGATGTTTTTTCCATCTTCAAGTTCGACCCGCTCCGCGAAGAACGAAGTCGCGATCAACGCCAGCATGACGAGGAAGGCGTCCATGTTGTGCAAATCGGCGCCGCCGCCAATCTTTACGCTGACGGCTAATCCGCCGACGAACAACGTCAGCAATAGAGCCAGCAGCGCAAGCCAGCGCAAAACATGAAGGTTGGAAAATTTTCCGCGCAGGACTTGAATCAACGCGGCGATCAGCGGCGCGGCGACGATGGCAATGCCGAGCAAAATCCCCATGAAATTCGCGTTGGGAAGCAAACGATCCCACAGCAGCGCGGAGGTAAAACTTGAGCCGAAGTCGCGCGCGTCCGCCGCGCCTGAAATGTTGATGTAGAAAAATTGAGCCGCGAGCGCGGCGGCGAATCCGCTACTGCCCCAAATCGCGGGCGTAATCCAATATCGCCAGCCTTTATTGTTGATTGCGGTTTCGAGAACATAAATCGCAATCGCCAGCATGGCGGGGACGGGAAACCAATTGACGCGGCTCATGCCCGCCCAAAACGAAGCCAGCAAAATAAAGATGAATGAGCGCCGGAGTTTTCGCGCATCCACGCCCGCGAGGATGAGAATGACGCAAACTTGCAATTGATAGTAAACCGCGCCTTGCAGAAAATATAAATACGCCCACGCCGCCGCGAAGAAAAACATCCAGCCTTTTAATTTCAGGCGGCGCGTTAATAAAATGGCGGATGTTCCCGTGAGGACGATCCACAAAACGGCTTGCCATAAGCGATGCGCCCAAAGCGGCAGACCGTTTACAAGGAACGGCAGCGAGAGCAGCATGTAGCGCGTGGGATGTAAAAACGGATACGGCAGGTTCAATCCGTATAAAGATTTTGCGTGAAACATTGAAGCGTAATAATGACGCGCCGCTTCGGAATATCCGATGGAAAATGGGTACGCGGAAACGACCGCGAGTTGCCCGTAAAGTTGATAAATTAATCCTTGAACGACGACGATAAACGCGAAAGCGGAGCGCCATTTGTATCCGCCGATTAATTTTAAGCCGAGCGTTTGAACGAGGCTCGCCCAAAGAAAAACCCAAAAGATGGGCGCAATTTGCGGAAGCGTGTTTGCGAAAATCGAGAATTTGAAAATCCAAACCAGCGAAAAGCCGAACAGAATGAGCAAAGCGCCAAGCGCTTTAACTCGGACTGCAACATCGCCTGATTTTGCGGCGAAGTCAAGAGACTTTGCTTCTGCGAAAGACAACTTCCAAAGCGCGAACGCGCCGACAAGAATATTAAGCGCGAATAATCCCAGCAGAAAAATCCATTTGGAACGCCAGAGGCTGACGCCCAGCGATGAAACCTGCTGCGCGGTTTGATAGATTGCAAGTCCGCTGACCAGCATGGCGGATGAAATAAAAATTTTCCAGAAAGTTTTTGGGGAGGTCGGTTTCATACAATTACGCCGCGACATGAATGTCGCGTTACTTATTCTTATTCATCTCGGCGAGGATGGATGGCAGGAAGAACGCGCCGGGCATACTGGTCACAATGAATAAGAGGCGGATCAAAACGGCGACGGTCAAACTTTCGGAGTGAGTCAAGCCGCCGAATTTGGAAAGCAAAAAAGTCAAGGAGAGTTCCTGCACGCCGTATCCATTAATGGAAATGGGAACGAGCGTTACGAAATAAGTGAGACTCCACAAGCCCGCAATCAACCAATATGAAACGTGGCGTTCCATGCCCGCGATGAGAAGGAAGAGCGAGGCGAAAATAAACGCCATGTTGCCAAACGTCGAAAGAAGGGATAGCGCCAATCCGATGGGTTTGTTGAACCATAGTTTGAAAGTTTCAAAAGTGCGGCGGGCAAAGTCCATGCCTTTTTTATACAGCGAACCCAAAAAGGACGCGGATTGCAAGCCGCCGTTTCCAAGCGATAGTACGGGGATGATTCCAAACGGAAGGGTGAGCGTCATGCCTGCCATGCCAATCAGGCGGTCGGCAATCATGGAGGCGAGGCAGACGGCGCGGTCGTAGCCCAATTGCATGGCGCCCGCGAGTCGCACCACGTCGCCGCCAATGGTGGTGGGTAAAAAATTGGAGGCGAAGAGTCCCGTGAAGGTCAGCGAGGTTGTCCGCGCGAAGGGAATATCCAAATTGGCGGAGCGTAAAAGCGCGTGCCAGCGTCCCGCGACGAAGATTCGAGAAACCAGCATGGCAAGAGTCGCGGCGAGGATGTATCCGATGGAGATGCGTTTCAGGGCAGAGATGACTTCTTCTCCGCTTTCTTCTTTGAGCAGGGCAATCAATAGGATGAGCGCCAGCAGACTCCCCGCCGCGCGCGCAATGGTTTGACGGTTATCGCGCAGCCATTTAATCACGAGGGTCTGGTTCCATGTTGATTTTGGTGCGGATGGTGTAGGTGGGCTTGCGCTGGGATTCGTGGTAGGTGCGCACGAGCAGTTCCGCAATCAAACCCATTAAGATGGATTGAAACCCAAGGATGAAAAACATCGCGCTGGTTTGGAACAAGGGCGACGTGGATACGCCGATGAAAAAGAAAACGCGGCGCACGAAAAGATAGAACATAATGAACGCGCTGATAATCATCAACGCGCCGCCTGCGCCGCCAAAAAGACGGATTGGTTTCGACGAGTAAGAAACCAGAAATTTCACCGTGAGTAAATCAAGGATGACTTTGGCGGTGCGTTCCAGCCCGTATTTGGTTTTGCCGTATTTGCGCGGATGGTGGCGGACGGGCAGTTCGGCGATTTTCGCGCCGACAGAATCGGCGTAGACGGGAATGAAGCGGTGCATCTCGCCGTATAGACGGAAACCTTCGAGCGCTTCGCGGCGATAGGCTTTGAGCGTGCAGCCGTAATCGTGCAGGTGTACGCCCGTGACGCGGGAGATGAGTCCGTTTGCGAGCATGGACGGGAAGTTGCGCGTGACGGCGTTGTCTTTGCGGTCTTTGCGCCACCCGCTGACGAGGTCGTAGCCTTCGTCCAGTTTTGCGAGTAGCATGGGAATATCGGCGGGGTCGTTTTGCATGTCGGCGTCGAGCAGGATGATGATGTCTCCTTTTGAGAAATCAATTCCTGCGGCGATTGCGGCGGTTTGCCCGAAATTTCTGCGGAACGAAATTACGCGGATGTGTTTGGCGTCTTTCTGCGCGTACTCTCTCAGAACGGATAGGCTTTCATCGTTGCTGCCGTCGTCCACCAATACAGCTTCCCATGATTGCGAAACGGGACTCATCGTCTGGTAGATGGCGTCGAATAACAGCGGCAGGGTTTCCTGCTCGTTATAAACGGGAATGACAAGGGATAGGTTCATGGTATCCTGTGAAATATCCTTAAAGCGGAGCCTTCATTGCACGAGGGCGCGGCTGGCGGCTTTGGATATTCTTCAAAATGCGGCGGGGTTAAAAACGCCCGCCAACTCGAGTAACGTTTGGATTCTATGATAAACACGTCGGCGCTGTTCTTCCATTGTTCGGAAAGTTCGCTGTTCCAGTGACTAAAGCGGAAGAGCGCGTCAGAATCGCCGCCGAGGCTGTATGTGTACGCGCTGTTGATCTGCGGCGGGAAAATGCGCGCGTTGGGCACATACGTCATCGGCGTAAAAGACAACCCGCCGTCCCAATATACCAGACTGTTCGGCGGAATTACGGCTGCAAGATAATTTCCGAGTTGTTCGTTCGCGGCAATCAAGTCTTCCTTGCAGTCTACGCGGCTTTCCCGAACGTTCATCAGCGGGGCGAGGATAAACCCAAGTATAAGATAGGAATTGATTAATACGAAGTGAAATCCCGCGCGGTTGGGCGCGTTTTTCATGCGCTTCCATAACGCGAACGCGAGGAATAATATCGCAAGCCCCGCCAGCAAGCCAAGCCCTAGCGCGATATATTTTTTGAGCAGGGATAGATCCAACCCAAATTTGTTCGTGACAAGGTCTACGAGGATGGTCGCGCCCGGCAGTATTTTACCGTCGCGCACGCGCGGAACGGGAAGGTTTAAGATAGTCTGGTTGACGGATTCAAACAGGGATAACCCAATACCGGCGGAAAATATCAGTTCCAGCAAAATGGCTAAAAAACGTCCCGCGCGGGAGGGCTGCGGATTCCACGTTTCGGAAAACATGACGACCAGAAGGATAAATCCAAGCGGGTCGAAAAACGTCAGGTAATTCGAGAAGCAATAGACGCAGCTATAATGTTCATATTGACTCGCTACCGCCGCCCATGCGTGCATGGCAAACAGGAGAAAATAGGATGTGGATAGAAAAACGGCGGCGCGCATTCCCGACGCGGATTTCCATTTGCGCGCGGGCAGCCAAAGCGCGAACGCGAATATATTCCCAACCACGACGATAAAGTGATAACGAATCCCTTGAAAGAAAGCGACGGCGCGACTCCATAAATCGAGAGACGGCGACCATGCGGGCGAGGCGTCTTTGGGCAGGCGGAAAGGGTCGAGGAAGGGCGTAAATTTTTGAGGAAGCCACGGTGCCCAAATGGTCAGGATGCGGGGCCAGTAATAAGCGTGAACCGCCAAAAAAATGACCGCCATCACGACGAAAGCCCAAATCCCTTTTTGTTTTCCGTGCTGCCAGAATATATATAAAACCAAAAGCGGCAAAAGCGGAGCCATGTTCTGGCGCGTCAGAACGGCAAGGGTTGCCAGCGCCGAGCCGAGCAAAATCTGCCAAAGCGGGCGTTCTTCCGCGATGACGAAGACGCACATCCATGCGAGCGTTGCGGCGATGATGACTTCCGACGCGGTGATCGCATGAATTTTGATAACCATCGAGTTGAGCGCAAACGCCCAAACCGCGCCAGCCGCGATCCATTTTCCGCCCCAGCGGCGGGCTGTAATCCAAACGCCGAGTACCGTCAGCAAGCCGAGAAAAACGGCGAAGAAACGTCCCGTTCGCAAGCCCGCGCCAAACAAATACTCGGCGAAGCCCGGGATCAAAAACGCGAAGGGCGCTTTATTGGTCAGCGGACCATAAGGCTCGAAGGGCGCGTAAATTCCGCGCAGATATAAAATTCCCTTTAATAAATACGACCCCTCGTCCAAGCCGGGAATTGTCGTGTGCGCGTAAATCAGCGCCTGTATTAAATAAAGAAATGCCCCCAGAACGGTCAACGCGGTTGACGTCCAGTAAGGCAATTCTTTGTTTTTTACTAGATCGAGCCTTTTCGTCATAAAGACCAGCAATAAAAAACTATCCTTTTTTTAATCGCGCAAGGTCTGAATCCACCATCATTGTGACAAGTTCTTTGAAAGAAACCGACGGCTCCCATTTTAGGGCGTTGCGCGCCTTGGACGGATCGGAGATGAGCAGGTCTACTTCGGCGGGGCGGTAGAATTTTTCATCCTGCACCACATATTGCTTGTAATCCAGATCGACGCGGGAAAATGCGATCTCGCAAAATTCGCGCACGGAATGGGTTTCGCCTGTGCCGATGACGTAATTATCGGGATGATCTTGCTGGAGCATGAGCCACATGGCTTTTACATAATCGCCGGCAAAGCCCCAGTCGCGTTGGGATTCGAGATTGCCCAGATGCAGGTCTTTCGCCATGCCCAATTTGATGCGCGCCACCGCGTCGGTGATCTTGCGCGTGACGAATTCCATGCCGCGGCGCGGGCTTTCGTGGTTGAACAAAATTCCCGAGGTGGCGTATATGTTGAACGACTCGCGGTAGTTGACCGTAATCCAATGTCCGTATACCTTTGCCACGCCGTACGGGCTGCGCGGATAGAAAGGCGTGGATTCCTTTTGCGGAACTTCCATCACCTTGCCGAACATCTCGCTCGACGACGCTTGATAAAAGCGGATTTTTGGGTCCACAAAACGAATGGCTTCGAGCAGGCGCGTCACGCCGATTGCGGTTACGTCGCCTGTCAACGCGGGCTGATTCCACGAAGTCGGCACAAAAGATTGCGCGGCAAGATTGTAGACTTCGGTAGGTTTGTATTCCTCCAGAAAGGCGAGCAAAGAACCCTGGTCATGCAAGTCGCCCTGAACAACGGTAATATCGTTCAAGATATGTTCGATGCGTTCGTAAGTGACGGTGCTGGAACGACGCGCAACGCCGATCACTTCGTAACCTTTTTTTAACAACATCTCGGCAAGATACGAACCATCCTGACCGGTAATTCCAGTAATGAGAGCAGTGGGCATGTTAACTCCTTAATCAAAATTCAGTCGCTGAATTATACACTATGTTAAGAGCGGAGCGTTTTGTCGCGCCATAATCCGCCGAAGAAAATAACCGCCCACAAGCCAAGAATGATCCCCGTCATTTGAGCGAAAGGCAACTGCCCGCCGAAATGATAATACCGACTGGCGTACCATTGACCGAAGAATAAAACGAAAACGATTTCCATCGAAATCACGCGCCAGAACCATGCGCTGCGCGTTTCGCGCCACCAGACCCAGACGTATCCCGCAAGAATCGCCTGCCATAAAAATAGGATCGTGCGGTAACGCGGATTGTCCCATTGGTCGCCGCCGCCGCGCAGCGCCGCGAATAAAATCCAGCCCCACGTTGCAAAACTTACCCACAGCCATAATCTGGATTCTTGTTTGGGGCGATTCCACGCCGCCGCAAACGACAGGATCAAAATGGGCAGCAGCGCGTACCAGCCCAATGCGCGCAGGATGGCGATGACGCGCCAGATCAACGTAGTCGGTTCGACCAACGCGGCGGGCAAGACGGGCTGGAAGATTCCGTAAGTCATTACGAACGGCAGGCGCAGCCACGCGGGCATTTCATCGAACAGTTTTTGCACCCAGCCAGAGCCGCGTTCCAGTTGGTAGACGTCCCATTGAACGGCGAGTTTCAACCAGCCGCCGACCACATGCAGCGGCGAGGAAGCGTCGAATTCGCCGTTGCGATTCAGCGCGGCGGATAATAGAAATAACCCGAAGATGAAAACCAAAACCGCCGCGGCGATAAACTTCCACGAGACGGGGCTTTCCGCGCGGGCGAAATATATCCAACCGCCGAAGATGACCAGCGTCGCGAGCGCCACGACGGGCGAGACAAATAACATTCCCACGATTCCCACCGCGAGCCAGATCAGTTTCGCGTCGAGAATATCGCGTCTTTTTGAAGAGGTTGATTCGCCGCCGTCGCTTTTCGCAATGACGTTTACAAATCCCCATAAGGCAAAGGCGCTGAACGCCATGAGATACGGTTCGCGCATGGCAGAGCCGCCGAGCAAAACGCTTTCGGGATAGAGCGCGTACACCCAGCAAGCGGCGAGCGCGAGTTTTTCATCCCATTGTTGTTTGAGCGCTTTCCATAGAAACGGCAAACCCAAAGCCGCCATGAACGCGGAAATTAACACCAGCATCAGCGGACGATGCGCGTCAGGCGAAAGATAACGATAGACGAAGGCGCTCATGGTGAGCAACCCGCCGTATTGGTCGTAGGCGTAACTTTGATTGAAGCCGCCGACGAGGCTGCGACCTGACGCCGCCAGTTCCCACGCTTGCGCGTCGCGGCGGTGCGCGTCGGTGTAGACAAAACCCGCGCGGTCATCTTTATCGTCGTAGCCATTGAGCGGCAATACGAGATACGTGGTCACGCCGCCGATAAATCGCAGCGCGAAGGCGAGCGCGACCATCCACGCGAGGGTTTTTCCGCCGCCCGCCCATTGGGTTGACAGCGTAAGCGCCAGAAAAGAAAGAAGGAAAAGGAGGGAAAATCCCAGCCAGCCGATGAGCCAACCGCCCGACTGAAGGGTAGATAAAATCGCGCCAAGCGTAAGCGCGAGGGGAGTCATCCAAAGAAGATTACGCTGCAAAGATTTGGTCATGCCTACGTTTTACCACAGATTAAGTATGTCGCGCGCGAGGTAAAGAAACAGGTCGGATGATTCATCCGACCTGATAAAAAGCGAGCGGGTCTTCGGGCTACTTTATCAATCCCAGTTTTTTCCCCGCTTCGCCGATGATTTCCATGGCGCGTTCGATCTCGCTGGGTTCGTGCGCGGCGGTGACGGTGGCTCTTAAGCGCGCGAGTCCTTCTTGCACGGCGGGAGAAACAACGGGCAGCACAAAAACATCGCGTTGTTGGGCTTCGCGCGTCATGGCGAAAGCCAGGTCGTCTTCGCCGCATAAAACGGGGACGATAGCGGTTTCGGTCAGCAGGGTGTCGAAGCCCATGCTTTTCAATCCGCCGATGAATTGTTTGGTGTTTTGGTTCAAACGCTCGATGCGCCAGGGTTCGTCCAAAATGACTTTGAAGGATTCGTTCGCGGCGGCGGCTTGCGCGGGCGGCAGCGCGGCGGAGAAAATATAAGCGCGGCTGGCGTGACGCAGGTAGCTGACGACTTCTTTTTTCGCGGCGACATATCCGCCGACGGAGGGAATGGTTTTGCTCAACGTTCCCATTTTGATGTCAATCGTGCCGTACATGTTGAAGTGTTCTTCGATGCCCGTGCCTTTTTCGCCGAGGATGCCGACGGAATGCGCTTCGTCAACCATCAGCCAGGCGTTGTATTTTTTGCACAATTCCACAACTTTGGGGAAGTCAATAATATCGCCGTCCATGCTGAAGACCGCGTCCGCGACGACGAGTTTGGAAACGTCGGCGGGAGCGTTCTTGAGCAGCCCTTCGAGATGCGCCATGTCGTTGTGGCGGAAGCGGCGAAACTCCGCGCCCGACATTAAACAACCGTCTACGATGGACGCGTGGTTGATCTTATCCGAGAAGACGTAGTCGCCGCGTCCCATCAAAGTGGAGATGACGCTCAAGTTGGTGGCGTACCCCGACGTGTAAGTGATCGCGGCTTCGGCGTGTTTGAAGTTCGCGATGGTTTCTTCGAGTTCGTTATGAAGCGTCAACGTTCCCGCCAGCGTGCGCACGCCGTTTGTGCCCGTGCCGAATTTCTCCACCGCTTTTTTTGCGGCTTCATTGATGCGCGGATGATTGACCAACCCCAAATAGCTGTAAGAAGCGTACATGCCCATTTCGCGCCCGTTCACGCGGACCTTGCTGTTGGGCAAAATTTCAGAAACCGGCTGATTGTAATAATACAAGTCATTGGCTTTGAGGTAACTGACCCGATCCGTAAGCGCTTGAATGCGGCGGGTCACAGCGTCGTTGGTGTTGTGGAAATCCATAAGAGAGCCTCCCGAAAAAGAATGAAGCAAGTTTAGTCTAGGCAGTTTGTTCTGTCTAGTTGAATGTGAAGAAAAGATGGGATCTGCGGCGAAAAAGCGAATTACGTTTTGCCGTCAGCCAACTTCCGCAGTTCGTCTTCGTTGATAATTTTCACGCCGAGCGTTTTTGCTTTTTCAAACTTCGATCCCGGGTTTTCTCCCAACACGAGATAACTGGTTTTCTTGCTGACGCTGTCCACAGACTTTCCGCCGTTGCTCTCGATAAATTCCTTCGCTTCGTCGCGCGAGAAATTCGGCAGCGTCCCCGTGACTACAAAAGTCAAACCGCTCAACGCGCCTTCTTTTCTTTTTTCGTCTTTCTTTGTTTCGGGATCGACGCCCGCGTTTTTTAATTTCCGCGCCACTTTTTGATTCGTCGGCTGCGCGAACCAATCCACAATGGATTCGGCGATGTTCGGTCCCACGCCCTCGATTTGCTGGAGTTCCTCCGCGCTGGCTTTTGATAACGCGGATAAATTCCCAAACGCGCGCGAAAGATCGCCCGCCATGACTTCTCCTACGCCATGAATTCCCAACGCCGTGATGACGCGATTCAGCCCCTGACTTTTAGATTGCTCAATCGCCGCCAGAAGATTCTCCGCCTTCTTCTCCGCAAAACCTTCCAGCGCCAGCAATTGATTTTTTTGCAGCGTAAATAAATCCGCCGCGTCTTTGACCAAACCCTCGGCGATGAGTTGCTCCACAATTTTGATTCCCAATCCTACAATATCCATCGCGCCGCGCGAGACAAAATGTTCGATGTTGCGAACCAACTGCGCGGGGCAAGCCGCGTTGACGCAATACCACGCGACCTCGCCTTCAAAATGTTCCACAGCCTGCCCGCACGCGGGACATTCGCTCGGCATTTGATACGGCTTTTCGTTTCCTGCGCGCGCATCCACAACGGGCGCGATGATATACGGAATCACTTCACCCGCGCGTTTGACCAGCACGCGGTCGCCCACGCGAATATCCTTCTCTGCGATGAAATCAAAGTTGTGCAGCGTTGCGCGCTCCACAGTCACGCCGCCGATTTCGACGGGTTCGAGCATCGCGTACGGAGTCAACACGCCGGTACGCCCCACCGCCACGCCAATATCATTCAAGGTCGTGGTCACTTCGCGCGCGGGGAATTTGTACGCAATCGCGCCGCGCGGGTCTTTGCCGACGAATCCCAATTCTGCCGCGAGATTCAAATCGTCAATTTTGACGACCATGCCGTCGGCTTCGTAAGGAAGCGCGTCGCGTCCTTTGTTGAATGTTTCAGTGTACGCAATCGCGGATTCAAGGTCGTCAAATTTTTTAGCGACGTCGGTCACGGGAAAACCCAACGCTTTGAGATATTCAAGGATTTCCCACTGCGAGGTTGGAACTTCGCCGCCTTCGGAATAAACGATTTGATAAACCAGCAAAGTCAGCGGACGCGAAGCGGTCAACACAGGGTCAAGTTGACGCAGCGATCCCGCCGCCGTATTGCGCGGATTGAGATAGGTCTTCTCTCCCGCTTCTTCCAGTTTTTTATTCAACACGTCAAAATCTTTGATGGGGATAAACGCTTCGCCGCGTACAACGAGATATGACGGGAGTTTGGAATCGGGAATCGGAAATTGGAAATTCGACTCCCGACTCCCACTTCCCGATTCCCGATTTACCGGAATTTTCAAAGGGAT
>JAQTWR010000395.1 GCA_028689195.1 Anaerolineales bacterium
GTCCATAATCAACTCTTTTTCGCCGTAGATTGGAATGGCGGCGACCCCATGCTGGGGTTTGAGTAGATTCAGCGTTAGGTTGCGCGGATTATCCACGCCCGTAAATTGAATTGAAATCGGCTCGCCTTTCATGGGAATGAGCCGCCCGCCCGTCGAGCGGCGACCTTCCACCGCGTCCACGCCCGGCATGGTTCGGGCGATATTTACAACGTCGTCATCGAACGGCGACGTATAAATGTTTGCCTCGGACGGCTGGGCGGAGAGATAATCGCCGTCCATGCTTTCGCTCATATACAACGCCATGTTGCTGTTGAATCCAACCGCAAACGCGCCGACCATAACGGTCAGGATGGTGAGCGTCGTGCGCGATTTGTTGCCCCAAAAATCAGCCCAGACCTTCTTCCAGCGGCTGCTCATTTTGTCTCTCCGCGTTTTTGAAGATTCTCAATCCGATTTTTTTCCGCAATTTGACGCAGCGCGTCGCGCGTCGCTTCGGATTGATTCAGCAATTCGTCAAGTTGGTCATACCTCAATTCGAGGACTTCCACCGCCTCATGCTCCGACGCGCGCACAGACGCCCAACGCTTCCGCTCGTGGAAGAACGCCATCTCGCCGAAGAATTTTCCCGCGCCCAATTGCAGCGCCACCACATCCGCTTGATCGGCGCGCGGCAAGACAACTTCCACGCTCCCTTTGGAAACAATGTAGAACGCCTCTGCGTTTGTCCCTTCGCTGACGATCATCGAACCTGCTTCGTAGGTTTGCTTTTTTGCATGGCGCGTCGCCCACAACATTTGCTCTTGACTGAGCGTGGGCATTGCCTGCGCCACAAACTCGTTGACGATTTCGCCGTCAGTGATCAGCGCCGTGCGATGCGCGCGTTTTGCCAATCCGCTGTCGTGCGTGACGATGATAATGGTTTTGCCCTGCGCCACGAGATCGTTAAAGAGTTTGAATACGTCTTCGGCGGTTTTAGAATCAAGGTTGCCCGTCGGCTCGTCTGCAATGACTATGGGCGGGTCGTTCGCCAGCGCGCGCGCAATCGCCACGCGCTGCTGCTGTCCGCCTGAAAGCGCGGTGGGAAGTTTGTAGGCGTGGTCGCCCAACTCCACCAGTTCGAGCAATTGAAGCGCGCGCTTCTCGCGTTCGCGCATCGGGTACGTTCGGCAGAAATCCATCGGCAGCATGATGTTCTCGACGACCGAGATGGTTGGCAGCAATTGAAAGAATTGGAATACCACGCCCAAGTTCACTCCGCGCCAGCGCGCCATGCGGTTCTCGTTTAATCCATGCACCGCCGTATGGTTGACGAAAACCTCGCCGTCGGTGGGGCGGTCAATGCCCGTAATCATGTTCAGCAAAGTTGATTTTCCGCTGCCCGATTTTCCGATGATGCTGACGAACTCGCCCGCGTTGATTTGCAAATCCACGTTTTTGAGCGCGTGAAAATCGCCGACGGCTGTCTTGTAAAATTTGTTCACGCCGCGCAAGTCAATAATCGGACGACCATTTTCCTGCGGCGCGTTGTTTGTTTTTTGAAAAAATGCCATGGTGTTCACCTTGCGTATGCCGCGCGTCGCGCGCGCGTCTATTTTGAAAAAGTGACTTCAGCGGTCATGCCCCAGCGCATTGACGGGTCTATTTCTGTTAACAGCACGGTCACTTCGTAAACAACATCGCCTTGCAATTTGGAATAATTCTGCGCGACGCTCAATACGTTTCCGTTTAACTCGACGTTGGGCAGCGCGTCCAACTTGACGACGGCGCTTTGACCTTCCTTGATATTGACCACGTCAATCTCGGTCAGGTCGGTAGTTTTCACAACCCAATGCGACGTATCCGCGATGGTGACAACCTTTTGTCCCGAAGCCGCAAACTCGCCGACTTTGATATTCAAGTCTGTGACGACGCCGCCGAAAGGCGCGCGGACTTCGGCGTTCGCCAGCGCGGCGCGTATGCCCGCAGTATCCGCCGCGAATTTTGGATCGTTCAGCGCGTCATAATCTTTTTGCGCTTGCGCGAGTCTCGTTTGCGCCGCGTTCAAATTCGATTCCAATTCCATCCATTGAATCGCCCTGCGGTAATCAGACCACGCGTCGTCCAGTTTTTTCTTGTATATCTTTGCCGTGTTTTGATAAACCTGACCGTTCTTTTCCGCCTGCGTCAATTGCAGGTTTCTATCGTTGATGTTTTTATACGGCTCGAAATCCGCGCGCGCCGCGTTTAATTTTTCCAACGTAACCTTGAGCGCTTCCGTCGGCGTCATATTTTTGAAATCACGGGGAATATCGAAGTTGTCGAATTTATACTGCGTGTCGCGGACTTCCTGATACGCGGAGGTTAAATCCTGCGCGGCTTTTATCTGCGCGTTTTCGAGCGATTGCGCCTGGCTGGATTCCAACCGCGCGATGACGTCCCCCGCCGCGACTTGATCTCCCGCGCTGACCAATACTTCGCTGACCAATCCGCTTGCGTTCAAAGCCAGTTCCGCGTAGTGAATCGGCTCCAGCCGACCTTCGGTGACGATGGCGCTATCCGCGACAACGGTTGGGATTTGCGTGGCTTCGGGCGTGGCGGTCGCTCCGCTGCACGCGGCTATTGATAGGGTAAGAACTAAAAAGATAATTGTTTTTATGTATTTCATGGCGAATTCTCCTGTGCTTTATTATCCCGCTTACGGGACGGCTTTTCAAGATTGTATACGCGGAGAATTCGCTTTGGTTGCGTTGTAGGCGCATAAAAATAGTACAGCGTAAATTAAGTCTTTTTGTTTTTTTCTCTTGCCAATGTCATTCCGAGCGGAGCGAGGAATCTTTACGATAGTCTCAAAGACCCTTCGCTAACGCTCAGGGTGACAACTTGACGGGGATTTG
>JAQTWR010000396.1 GCA_028689195.1 Anaerolineales bacterium
GGCGAGCCCCCAATGCGCCGGTTTTTCAAAAACGACCTGCGGGTCAAATCCGACGCCATCGTCGGCGATTGCCAACGACATATAACCGTCGTTTTTCGTCAGGTCAATTTTCACTTGCGCGGCGCGGGCATATTTAGCGGCGTTGTTCAGCGCCTCTTGAACGATGCGGAACAAACCGACTTCCGCCTGAGGCGACAAACGCACAGAATTAAGTCCGTGACCGTCAAACTGAACCGGAACGCTTGTCCGCTTTGTAAACTGCGCCACATACCATGAAATCGCGGACGATAAGCCGTATCTTTCGAGCATGGGCGGGAGGAAATCAGACATGACGTTACGCATACGAACGATTGTCTCTTCCACAATTTGACTTGTGACTGCAAGCCGCGCCCCTATGTCGTCGGAATAATCTTCGGGCAGCATCTGGCGCAGCAACGACAGGTTAATATTAATCGCCGTCAGGTTTTGCCCCACGCTGTCATGCAGTTCGCGCGCCAGATTCTTGATTTGGGTCTCCTGCATATCCACGATCTGCTCGGAAAGACCGCGCAACTGCTCGCGGTTTTCTTTTACGTCTTCGAACAATTTTACATTTTCGATGGACAGCGCCAGCGGACTGGCAATGCTCCCCAGATAAGCGACTTCTTCATCGGTAAAAGGCGCGGGCTTGGCGTTATTGCGAATTACAAAAATAGCCCCAAGAGATTGCTCGCGACCCAGCAGCGGAATTCCAACGATGCCCGTCAGCCCTTCTTTTTTCAAAATGGGCAGCAATTCGCGCGGAAGCATCATGTATGCCTGCTCGTACGTCAACGCTTCGCTGCTATAGTTTTTCTTATCTTGCATCAGCAACGTGCTTAGTTTGGCGGTTTTTAACGAATAAGCCCTGTCGGCGATCAGTCCCTTGACCGTTTGCGCGATTCCCGGATCGCGGTGCGAAACAGCCTCGGCGCGCAGATGCATCTGATCCTTGGAAGCAAACGCGATGACGCAGCCATCCCCGATCAACGCGGTAATTCCGTCGGAGATTTTTTGCAACAACCCGCCATAATCGTTGGAATATTGGATCAAAACCGCGGAAAAGTCAGCCAGCAATTCGGCGCGTTGTTTTTCGTGAAGCAGCGTTTGATTAACTCTTTGAAGTTCTCTGGAGCGCAGTTGTACCTTGTTATCCAGTTCCCGCGTAAGCAATCGCAATTGCTCCTCGATGCGCCGCCGCTCGGTGACGTCTTGCGTGAAACCGATGGCGCTGACGCATTTTCCGTTTTGATTGAACTCGACATTTCCTTTTTCCCTGACCCAATTGATATTGCCGTTGACGATAATGCGATGCTCGACGTCGTAAGGCTTTCCATGCAGGGCGGCAATCCATTCCTTGTTTACGCGCTCCACATCGTCGGGGTGGATGCAATTCAGGAAGAAATCATAAGACAATTGAACGTTCTTAGAAACGCCAAAAATCTTGTAGGTCTGCTCTGTCCACGTCAATTTGTTTGCGAGTAAATCAAATTCCCAAGTGCCGATGTTTCCAATTTCCTGCGCTTTTTCAAGATAGTACTGTGTCTTTAGCGCGTTCGCTTCCGCCTGCTTGCGCTCGGTGATGTCTTTAATTTGAGAGATGAAATACAACGGGGTTCCCGCGCCGTCCCTGACGAGAGCGGTAGCCAACAATACCCAAACGTCCCTTCCATCCTCATGGACATATCGTTTTTCCAAAATATACGATTCGCTTTTGCCTTCGAGAATTTGGCGAATGTGATCGAGATCTGCGTCCAAATCGTCGGGATGGGTGATTTCCTGAAAAGTTTTGGTTAAGAACTTGTCTTCGGAATATCCGAGCATCGCGCAAAGCGTTGGGTTAACGCGCAACCACCTGCCTTCCAACGAGACCAGAGCCATGCCAACAGCCGAGTATTGAAACGCGCTTCTAAAGCGCTCTTCGCTCTCGCGCAACTTCTCCGCCGCGTCCACCTCTGCGCGGTAGAATTGCAAGTCGCGCTGACGCAGGAACATCAGCAGACCCAAACCCGAGTATAGAATAATCGAGCCGATAACTACAATGGTTTGCCAAAAATAATTGTGCGCCGCCGCGTAGACGTCCGCAACGTCCATGCGCGTTACCAAAAGCCAGGGGGAATCGGGAACCGCTCGCGCTACGCCAATCATCGCTACGCCGCGATCATCCACGCCTTCGACAATTTTGTTTTGAGCCAATCCCGCCTTGACCACCAGGTCGTTTGGGTTTTCCAGCGGCGCGCTTAAAACAAGAGCCGAACCCGCGGCAGACCTAATATCGCTCAGGTAAAGAAACCTGTCGCCATCGCGGCGAACGATAAAAGACTCCGCAGTTCCGCCATCCATCATCCGCTCGTTAAGAAAAGGATATAACTGGACGCCGGGGTCGGATCGCAAAACCAGAAAACCGATAACCGAGCGAGGCTGCTGGTCATTAAATATAGGCGCCAGAAGCGCAAGGTAAACGCGCTGATCGTATTCATCGCGATAAAAATCAACGAAGACCACTTGCCCAGAGCGCGAGGCTTCAGGGATTTTCTGTTTAATGGCGGAAGCAAGCGGACCCGTCTCATTAGGCACGGAGAGCGCGCTTTCGCCCTGCGCATCCAATAAGTAAAGACCGTCAAATTGGTCATCCATCTGATACGCATCCAACCAGCCGAGAATATCTTTCTGCGCCTTGAGGTTTTGCCGATCTTCCAAATAGCGCCCAACCAAATCGGCAAAGGCGGCGTTTTTATAAATAAAATTTGTATCGTCTAATACTTCTTCGCGAAATTCGGAAAGTCCGTTCACCTTCGATCTTGCGACAGAAAGCATCCTGCTTTCCGCCTGTGCGCGCGATTTAGCCTCAAA
>JAQTWR010000054.1 GCA_028689195.1 Anaerolineales bacterium
GCAGGTAGCTCGCGGGCGTTGACCAGTTCGGCAGAAGCGCTATGGGAAATAAAAATCCGCAGAGGATATAAACGGGGAATTCCATCGTGTTTTGCCATTGCTGCACGCTGCGATACATGACGAAGACGGGCGCAATGGTCAAGCCAAAGCAGACAAAGGCGAACATGCTCAACAACAAGGTGAGGAAGAAAAGCAAAGGCTGCGTGAGCGTAAGCGAGTACCCGAACAGCCACGCCGCAAGCATATACGATACGATCATCGAAAGCAGGGATTGAAAGACGTTGGCGAGGTTTTTTCCAAAGACAATTACGTCAAAGGGAGTCGGGACGCCGATCAGCGATTCGAGCGTTCCAATCCAGCGTTCCACGTTAATGCTGTTGCCCGAAACAAAAAGCAGGCTGCTCCATAATCCCGTCAGACCGCTGCCGACGACGACGAACATGGCGTAGTCGCCGCCCTTGTCTTTGAGCATGAACAGGGCAAGGATGGCGATAATCATGGGTTGGAAGATAATGGCGAATAAAATAAACGCGTCGCTGAACTGCATCCGCAGCGACATTTCAGCCACCATGAGCACCGTGCGCCAATATTTGATGATATTTCTATAGTTCATGCGCCGCCTCCGACTAAACGGACATACGCGTCTTCGAGGGTCGGCTCGCGCACAATTACGCGCCCGATGCGATACCCCTCCAACGCAGACATTATGTCTGGCACTGCCTCGGCGCCGCGCTCGGTTTGGATGAGAAGCGTTTGCTTGTGTTCGCGGTCTTCGACTGAAAGCGCGGTCACAAACGGCAGGGCGCGCAGATTTTCAATCGGCTCTTCGGGAATGCCAAAGGTTTCCACTTCCACAACAGAGAGATCGGAGACGTACTTCTTTAATTCGGCGGGCGTATCCAACGCAATGACGCGCCCTTTGTTGATGATGGCAATGCGGTCGGAGAGCGCGTCGGCTTCAAACATATAATGCGTGGTGAGCAGAATCGTTTTCTTCTGCGCTTGCAGGTCGAGGATAACGTTGCGGAACTCGCGCGCGCCGACGGGGTCCAATCCGATTGTGGGTTCGTCTAAAAAGAGAATATCGGGATCGTGCAGGAGCGTGCGCGCAACGTGAAGACGCTGCTTCATGCCGCGCGAGTAGCCGCCCACGCGCTCGTTGCCGCGTCCCTTCAAGCCGACCATTTCCATCAAATAGGGAATCCGTTTCTTTGAAACGTCCGGATCAACGCCATAGAGACTGGCAAAATAACGCAGGTTATCGTCGCCCGAAAGCCGCCAATACAATCCGCGCTCGCCGCCGAAGATAAACCCAATGCGCTGGCGGACTTCATTCGCCTGTTTGACAACGTCGAAACCCGCGACGCGCGCGCTCCCAAGAGAGGGAATCAACAAAGTCGCCAGCATCTTCACGGTGGTCGTCTTGCCCGCGCCGTTCGGTCCGAGCAGCCCAAATAATTCGCCTTGTTTCACGTCGAAAGAAATATCGTCCAGCGCGACCACTTCCTTGACAGAGCGGTTGAATACGCCAATTTGCGCGCGGTAAATCCGCCGCAGATGGTCAACTTCGATTGCATTCATTTATACATTCTCCTCATTAGATAAATTGTACATTAACTTGGGAAAATTTCTAAACGGGATTGTTGTATACTTAATGCCATGAAAACAAAAATCTTTTCCATTTTGACGCTTTTGGTTTTAGTCGTTTTGCTTTTTTCGTGCGGGACGAATAACGAGCAGACGAATCTGATTGATTTGAATCCAGTCCGCACCGAAGCGGTTGCGACTTTCGCGTCTTCGCTGACGCAGACGCTGGTTGCGCGCCCCACTATTTCTCCCGCCCCGACCATTGAGCCGACGCTAACGCTCACGCCGGGGACAGAAATCGCCGCCGCCACGCCGACGAAAAACCGATGCTATAACCTGCTCTACCTCAAAGACGTAACCATCCCCGACGGAACAAAGATGAAGCCAAACGAGGTATTCACAAAAACGTGGCTGGTGCAAAACAACGGCGATTGCGCCTGGGCTCCCGGCTTCATGTTCAGCAATTTCGGCGGCGACCCGATGCGCGGCGCGGCGCTAAAACTCTCCAAATCCATTCCGGTTGGGTTGAAGTATGAACTCTCGATTGACCTGGTTGTCCCCAGCGGTATCTATGGGCTAATCCAAAGTTCATGGCGCATGTCGTACGAACCCGATATGTATTTCGGCGATACGCTTTCGGTAAATATCGTGGTGGAAGATCCAAATCAACCTACCGCAACGGCTGCGCCATAAGTATCAAAAAGACTTAAATCAAAAGCGGACGAGGAAATCCCGTCCGCTTTTTTTTCATCTAAATTCCCGCGTTACTCAAAATCGCGGACAGGTTTGAGAGCGCGGCGGTCAAGTCGGGATGCGTCGTCTCGAAATGTTCGATGGAACGCTCGATGCGCTGCAATATAGACGGCGCGGGTTGGCTTCCTTCGGCGCGCGCCAACAAAACGCTAATATCCGCCGAAAGGTCGCGCAGAAGTTCCCGTCCCTTTTCATCCACGCTGTCAATTCCTTCGATCTCTTTATGTAATTGTTCAAGCAATCCGTCCAGTTTTTGGTCGTCCATAATAAGCCTCTCTTTGATATGAAGGAATATTTTGCCTATCTTTATTTTACAACGTTTTCGAAATCAAAAGTCCCCTGACTTTGGACTCCGCCCGCTCAACCCAAAATCTCGCGATCCGCTTGTTCGATCTCCTGATAGATTTTTTTGACTTCCTCTTTTATCTCGACAGACGCGCTGGGGGTCATCGAAATAAATTTGACCAAATCGCGCGCCTGACGCAAAACATCCTTTACAGCCGCGATATACGAAAAGTCGTTGCGCCCGCTTTCAGGCGGAACGGGAATCTCGCGCGCTTGTTGGATTAATTTTCGGGCGCGGATAACGCGCTCTGCGGCGGGGATTAATTTTGCCATGTTCGCTCCTTTACAAAGATTCTACTTCTTTTCCGAAAATCTCATAGTTTTATAAGAGTTTATTTTCGCCCGCGTTTTTATCTTATAATTCCAAGCCATGACAACACGCACTAACGAAATCTGGCTTGCGGATTTGCGAAGTTCGGGCGCGGCGCACGAAGCGGCTATCCACGACCTGCGCGAAATCATCCAAAAGGGGCTGCCCTACGCGCTCACCCGCTGGCTTCCCTCGAACAATCCGCTCTTTCAGCCTCTGGTCGAAGAAGTGACGCAGGAAACCCTTCTGCGCGTATTGGATCAGATTGACAGTTTTGAAGGACGCAGCCTATTCACTACCTGGGTGCATAAGATCGCCATCCGCATTGCGCTGACCGAACTCCGCCGCAAACGCTGGCGCGACTCCTCGTTGGACGAGCTCTCTGAAAACGAAGACGCCCCGCCGCCGCCCGGTCTGCTTGCCGATTCGCACGCCTCGCCCGAAACATCCGCTGAACGCGCCGATATGCTCGCGCGCGTCCGCCGCATTTTGGAAGAGGAACTCACCCCCAAACAGCGCGAAGCGCTCATCCTGCTTGGTTTGCAGGATATGCCCATGGACGCCGCCGCCAAGCGCATGAAGACCAATCGCAACGCGCTTTATAAACTTTTACACGACGCCCGCCTGCGCCTAAAAAGGCGGCTCGCCATGGAAGGCCTCACCCCCCAAGACTTGCTCTCCGCTTTTGAAAATAAGTAAGATTGAGAATAAATCAACCGTCAAATATTTCAGCATGAATATAAAATATTTCTTTCAACGCATAAAAAATATATTCAATCCGCAAAAAGAACTGCAAGACGAAGTGGTGGTCAAATTTCTGCGCGTTCTCGAAAATGTCCGCAGCGAAGAAATGTCGTGCAGCGAAATGTACGCGCATCTCGACGAATTCGTCGAGAGAGAAGTGAAATCGAAAGACGCGAAAAAGATTATGCCGCTCATTCAGGAGCATATTGATATGTGTCCCGAGTGCGGCGACGAATACGAAGCGTTGTTAGATGTGCTGAAACATACGGAGGAATAAACATGACGCGGCATTAACGCCGCGTTATGTTTTTAATGGAATAGTTTTTCTCCGGCGCGAACGGCGACCTTCAGGCGATTCTCTGCGGGCGTGATGGGACACGACCACATCTCGTTATAGGCGCAATACGGGTTGTATGCCATATTGAAGTCCACAAAAAAACGGCCGCCGGGCAAAGGCTCGGGGTCCAGGTAGCGTCCGGCGGGGTAGGTTTCGCGTCCCGCAAGCGAATCTACAAAGGGCAGGAAAAATCCGCGCGCGCTGCGATAAATCGTGAGTTCGGCTTCCGCGCCATCCGCGTTAAATTTGAACTTTCCAAATCTCTCGTAGATTTGAACGTCGCCCGTCGAGGTTTGCATCTCGAATTTTTCCTTCACGGGGAATTCGTCTACCTTCGCCTCGAAGCGCAACGATTCGTCTTCGGGAAAATAGTTCAAGCCGTGAAAATCGTTCTTCTGCTCGCGCGTTAGCGGACTTTGCGGGTGGCTGCCGAAAAACGCATCTTTGTCTGCGCGAAAACTATCCAACTCTGTCATGGTTACTCCTGTCATGTTGCGAATAATATTACAAGTAGACTGTCGTATGGGCGCAATTCTTACGATTTATAGCGAAAATTAACTGGACAAATGACCATCCCTCATGTAGAATAAGCCGCTGTCAATAAAGAAAAGAAGTTATTTTTTGGAGGAATACCTTGGCTAATATTAAGTCGCAAATCAAACGCAATCGGCAGAGTGAAAAACGCCGTGTTCGCAATCGAACTTTTCGCGGCGGGGCGCGTACCGCTATCAATGCGGCGCGCGCGTCTTTCGCAGAAAGCGCCGTTGATACCAAAGAAGCCGTGATGAACGCCGTCAGCGCTTTGGACAAAGCCGCCGAACAGGGCGTGATTCACCCGAACAACGCATCCCGTCGCAAGGGACGTTTGATGAAACGTCTTGCCGCCTTCCTTGCCGCGCCTGCCGCTGAATCTACCGACGCAAAGAAAAAATAGTCGTCTCGATAGATTTATGAAAAAGAGATTCGCATTCGACGCGAATCTCTTTTGGTTTAATCATGCGCGAGAAAAACATAAACCTCACGGCGCGTATCCGGTTGGAATGTTTGTACACATGACGTCCGCTTGATCGGTAACGTCTTTGAATTGGTACATGGTTGTTGCGGGCGAGAAGTAGTGGCGGTTGGGCAGGAGTTCCAAACCTGCAGAAAAATAATTATTGAATAAAATTCTGAATGTGTTTACGGGGGCGACGTCATCTGGTATTAAATTCGCGTCCATACCCGGGAAGTAATATGCATTCAATATGGAGTAACGTTCATAAACGCAGGTGTTTTGCAGCGAACTATAATCTGTAAACACGCCAGAGCCATGATCTCCCTGAATAATGATAATAGGCGGGGTCTTGGATGTTTCTAAAATAACGTCCACAGAATCCAAGATCTGTTTGTTGACAAACTGGATTTGCCCAATATAACCATTTCGATATTTGGAAGGCGGGGAAAGAAAATAGCGATCCTCAGTAAAGGTGAACGGGTAATCAGGGGTGATTTCGTTTCCTTGCGCGTCAAATACAAAAGGCGCGTGCGGAGATACGACATGGACAAATACAAATTTGGGCGACTCAAGCGCGGGAATTTCTTCCAAAGACGCAAACTCGCTTTTTACAATCATTCTATGCGTTTTATAGGATGGGAAGGACATGCCCCCTAGCTCGCCAAGCGAACCGAATATGTTTACGTTCGTGTTTTGAACGAACGCCTCCTCGAATGTATTCGGAAAGACCGGATGGGGTTCCATGTATACATCCGCGTTCGCGATTGACGTAAAGTCCCAACTGCTCGATACCGCCACAGTTTTATATCCCCGGCTTTCGAGGAATTTTCTGGCTTCATTATTAGCGAATGTTCCCTTCAGGGGCCACCACAAATAGGAATTACCCATTTTCCTGGATACCCCGTCGAGGTATTGCATATTCAAACTAGAACTAAGGGAAAGTATAGTGCGCGGATAATTGGCTTTGCTTTTAGGCGGTACGATAAACCCTCTTTTTTGCAACTCCGCGATAAAAGGAGAATTATCAAAGCCGTGTAATTTCTCTAGCATTTCCGCGCCGCCATAACCATCCAGAATGATGTAATAGATATCCGGCTTGGCAGCATCATCTATTGACGGAGCGTCTATAGTTATCGGAACAGCCATGGACGCGTTCTCATCCCAGTGCAGACTTTCCTGAAATATTTGAACATAGTTGACGCCAAAATATACGGCAGTGGCGAGGCTGATTGCCAACGCCGTGAAATTGGGATGCCTCATATCAAATTTCCTGCTGACGATTGCAAGACAAAACCATCCCAGCAGCAGCGCGCCAATCAACACGAGAAAATCGCGCCAAATATATAACATCCCCAACACCGCGAATGTGGTCATCATTCCGGCAGACGCGTGATCCTTGACGAAGAAAAAGCATATAAAGGCGCAAGCAAAAAAGAACGCCAGGCAAAAGAGTTCCATACGCCAGACGCTATTGGGGTTGGAAGAAATCACAACATCATGATATGTGACAAACACAGCTATAGGCGAGATAAGCGCGAGCAAAAAGCCGTGCAGATAATACGCGAGAGATTTCATGGCAGGGGGGATTCTCAAAACGATCTTTTATGGTCTGTTTTCATGAAGACGAAATATAACAGCCGTCCCGTCTTTATATATCATTTCCCACGCTTTATCTTCCACAAGATAATTGGCGAGCAAAGACTCCTGCGGAATCAGCGCCCATTTCACGTCGTACTTTTTTATGACGTCCTCCCAGTTCAGGCTTAACGTTACCACTTGCTCATATTCGCGCGTCAACGCTTCTCCATAAAAATCCGTCTGCCCGTCAATGAACACGGTTTGGCGGGGCCACATCTGATAGAGTATGTATCCGCCCCATGTGAAGTCGTTGAACATATTCCCCTCCTGCGGATTATCCCGCAGCCAATTCACCGCCTGAACGGGAAACTTGACGGGGTCATATTGATTATGCGTTACGACATTATTATTTCGCGCGACGAAACCTACAATCAAGACGGATACAATTATCCAGACATTTCCGCGTAGTTGAGTCTCTATCCGTTTCAGCCAAGCATCCTGCTTGACCAATGAGGGCGCTTTTCCAGCCCATGACTGAATCAATGCGCCATAGGCGGGCGCTGTAATGACGGCAAACAACGGAATGTTGCGCGCGCTATACAATCCCATAACCGCCCAGCCCGCAAGTAGAAGCGCTTCGCGCAGAGGGAGTCTGCGCTCCCCCGCCAAAGACAAAAAAGCAAGCGCCAGCATAAATAAAAACGGCAACATCGGCTTGACGTGGAAGTTGGGCGACATATATTCAATTGTATGATCTACAAGATATTTGGAGCCGACATACCCCACGCTGGTCGCCCATAAACGCCAACCCGCAGGATTGATAAAGGTCAGCAGGAATGAAAACAAACCCGTTAGCGCGAGTTTTTTCCCAATTTCATTCGACGCGCGCTTATGATAATAATCCCACGCCCATTCCGCCGCGTACGCGCCCCATACGACAAAACCGGCAATAAACGCGCCATGCGTATTTGCCCAAACCAGCATCAAAACGGGCAAACTCCAGAGTTTGGCGTCTTTTCCTTGATAAATTTTCTCCAGCCCATACGTCCATAGCGCGGCGAACAAAAACGTGAAAGCGTGGGGTCTCGCCAGCCAATGAACCGAAGAAGCGGCAATAGCCAGAAACGAGACCAACATGGCAGCCAGCCGAAAAACTCCGCGCTTAATAATCTCCTAGTACACAATCACAAAGGTGGCTGAAACCAGCAAGGCAAACAGAAAGACATCGCCGCTCAAGCCCATCAAGCGATGCGCGATCGCAAACAAAACTTGCGCGAGCCACTCGTGCGGCGTCAAATATTCTCCCTGCATGGTATGGGAAAATATATCCCGCGTAGGGATAACAGCCGTATCAAGAATATAATTTCCTATGGCAATATGGCGTCCTAAATCGCCGTCCTGATTAAAGAATTTCGGGCCATTTAGAACGACCACAAACAGTACGCCAAAGAAAAGAACATCACGCAGGCGCGGCAAGAGATACTTAATGAGAACGGGTGACTTTGACATAAGACGTCGTCTTAAACGCAAAAGAGCGTTACGAAACCGCTCTTTTGTCGTGTATATTATTCGCCTAAATAATCGCGCAGTTTCCTGCGGATGGATGGATGGCGTAAGCGGCTCAACGCCTGCGCTTCGATTTGTCTTACGCGCTCGCGGGTGACGCCCATCTTGCGTCCCACTTCTTCGAGCGTATACGCCTGTCCATCGAGCAAACCGTAACGCAATTGCAAAATGCGGACTTCGCGCGGGGGCAGCCCGTTCAACACTTCGCCGAGATGTTCGCGCAGCAGGTTGTACGTCGCGGTCTCGTCGGGCGGCGGCGCTTCGTCGTCTTCGATGAAATCGCCTAACACCGAATCTTCTTCGTCGTCGGTTGGCGTTTCCAGCGAAAGCGGACGGCGCGCCACTTGAATCATATTCTCCACTTTTTTGGGAGGAACATCCAACGCGAGCGCGATTTCATCCACGCTTGGATCGCGTCCAAGACGCTGAGTCAATTGATGCTGCACGCGCAGTAATTTATTGATCTGGTCGCCCATGTGAACAGGCACGCGGATTGTGCGTCCCTGATCGGCAATGGCGCGGGTCACGGCTTGACGAATCCACCATGTCGCGTAGGTCGAGAATTTATGTCCGCGGCGATAGTCGAATTTCTTCGTCGCGCGGATGAGCCCGATATTTCCTTCCTGAATCAAATCGAGGAAGGGAACGCCGCGTCCCATATATTTTTTGGCGACGGAGATCACGAGGCGCGAGTTTGCGGTGATGAGATGTTCGCGTCCCGCCCAGCCGTCTTCGATTGCCTGACGCAGTTCGAGCCTGCGCTTGGGAGAGACGCCCCCGCGCGCAAGTTCTTCGCGCGCCCCCCGCCCCGCTTCGATGCGTTTTGCCAGCTGCACTTCTTCAACCGCAGTCAAAAGCGGAACGCGGCTGACTTCTTTTAGATACAAGCCAATCGTATCGTCTGTATCTATGTTGGCTAAATAGTCGTCCAGAGACAGGTCTGGTTCTGGCTCGACCTCGGCGCTTTCTTCTACCGCCACCAAATCGTCTTCAGACGGTTCGGGCATGGCGGTATCTTCCATGAATGGAATCCCCGCGCTCAAAAGCGCCGAGAACGCTTCTTCAAGCTGTTCTACGTCCTGTTCCGCTTCGGGGAAAAAATGCAGAATATCGTCTAATGTGACGTAAGATTTTTGCCGCCCCAGCTCAATCAACCGCGCTATCGCGGAATATTCCTCTTCTTCATCACCCATCAAAATTTTATCTACGTCCATTCGCACACATCCAATTTTTAAGAATAAATGAAACTGATACAGAATCAGAATACACTTTTTTTAACTGAAAAGCAACATCGTTTTTATTTGATGATTTGAAACGCGTTTATATTACAAGTAGGTCACGCTTGAAGCGTGACCTACTCAAAACCTACGGGAGCGGAGTTGCGCTTGCTTCGGGCGTAGGCGTATTCAAGTAAGGCGGAAATATGGCAAGATTGGTCAACGCGTCAATCCCGCTTAAATCTGTAATGATAATCTTGCCTTTATCCACGCGGGCGTAATATCCGCTGTTGGTCGGGGTGGCGCTGCCGATTTCGAGCGCGCGCGTTTTTCCGTCCACGAATTTGACCGTGATGACGTAATCGGGCGCGTCCAACCCAAATATGGCTAGGTCGGTGGAATCCAGCGTATTAACAATCCGCAGGGAAGAAATCTGCGACGCGGCTTCTTCAACCTGACCTTGATCCGCTTCCGCTTTCGCGGGGAGCTCAAATGCCCAAGTCTTTTTCTCGTCGCGCGCGAGTTTTACCGTCTCGCCCGTTTTGGGTTTGACCTCGATGCTGGAGAGCGTTTCGGGGCTTTGATTGAAGATGAACAAGGTTTCTTGTTGCGGCGCTGGCGTGGCTTCTGCGGCGGCTGATTCTTTTTGGCGATTAAGCAGAAGTCCAAAGAGGATGATCGCGGCAAGAACGACCAACGCGACCAGAGTTCCCAAACCGATAATCGGCTTTTTTGCCGCCGCGCGCGAAGAACGGCGGATAACGGGTTTCTTCAATTTCGGGGTTACTTTGCGAGCCATAGATTAACCCTTCCTGCGGCGGGAAAGCCACGAAGATATGCCCGCAAATATGACCAAGCCCGGCAGGACGAAGACCGCCACAATCACGATGATGATAAAGACTATCTGCGTCGGCGGGATGAAGGTGCGCTGCGTTTGGTCGCGCACGGTCAGGTTGATCAGGTTTTCCTGTTCTGCAGCCCAGTCCACCGAGTTGACGAAAATATTGCCGTTGCCATAGACGTTGAAGTTATCGTCAACGGCAAACAGGGAATTTCCGAAGACCACCACGCGCCCCTTGGTCGCCGCGTTTTCGCCCGCCACCGCAAGATTCAACGGACCTAACAAATCCGCGCCATCGGGTTGTGGGTTTTCTCCCTGAACGAGGTTGGTCTCGCCCCAGGATTGCTCGGTAGTCTGAAGAAGCCACGTTTGGGTGACGTCCTTCTTTTCGCCCGCAATGCTCACGCTGCGCGCCTGCGGCAGGATGACGATGTAATTTTCGGTGAGGTTTTGCGTAATTGGGTGGGCGCCGATATTTGAAGAGACCGCTTGCAGCGGGTTTTGCGTATTCACATAATCAATCACAACGTCGTTGTTGAGCGTAATACCCCAATCGGATGTTAAATAATTGGCGAGCGGGTCGGGAGAAGTTCCAAACTCGGTCATCAAGACGGGGTTTTCCATGACAAACAACGAGCCGCCCGCGTCCACATATTTTTTGAGTTGGGCTACTTCGCCCGCCGTCAACGGTTTTTGCGGACCCGCAATGACGATCACAGAAGCGTCCTGGGGAATATCCTTTGTAGCAAGCAGGTTAAGCGCATCCACCGTATAGTTTTTAGATTCCAAGGTGGTCTTGGCGACGGAGTAACTCAAATTCGCAGAATCAAACCCCGCTTCGCCGTGTCCTTGCAGGAAGTAAACAGCGCGTTTCTCAGGGCTGATTAAGCGGATGAGCGCTTTGGTGATTTCGGCTTCGTCCGCGTAGGACGCGACTTCTTTGGCGCCGCCCATTGTGAGCAGAATCTTACCGTCGCCGGTAATGCCCGCTTCACGCGCGGTTAAAGGATCGGTATCAGGATTGACAAATTCATAATCGAATTTGCCTTTGCTGTTCGTTTTGAACTTCGCCAAAACTTCGTCCGCGCTGGCGCTATCGAGGGTCGCGTAAAACGCGGTCGCTTTCACTTTTTGCGGAAGAGTCTCCAGCGTCTGCAAAGTTTCGGGCGCAAGGGTGTTCGATTTATCGGCGGTTAAATCCCATGATTTTGGATTTTGAAAAGCAAGGTAATTCGCCGCGAAGAAAATGCCGATAAACGCAACTACCATAATCAAGGCATT
>JAQTWR010000055.1 GCA_028689195.1 Anaerolineales bacterium
TTTGATTCCCCGCGCGTTTAGCGCCGCCAGTATATCCTTCCCGCTTAAGCCGGGCAGGTTCAGGTTTGCGAGGATCAAATCGGGCGGGGTCTGAAGCGCGTTTTTCAGCGCCGAAGCCGCGTCGCCGACAACGGTCACTTGATAGCCAAGCGGCTGGAGCGCCTGTCTTCCGATCAAATCGGCAATATCTGGATCGCTTTCAACAATGAGAATTTGTTCCCCGATGGTCATAATGGTTTTCCTTTTTCCGATTCTATCACCTTTCGATTACAATCCTTCACATGGATTTGGTTAATTACCATGTTGTAATTGTAATACCCGCATATCGCGTGGAGCGGGATATTGGGCTCGTGCTGCGCGGGCTGCCTCATTTTATCAGACACATTGTCGTTGTGGACGACGCTTCTCCCGATTCCACTTCCGAGATTGTATCCAACGCGGCAAAGACCGACGGGCGCGTTACGCTCACTCGCCATGCGCAAAATCAGGGCGTGGGCGGCGCGATGGTTACGGGCTTTCGCAAAGCGCTCGAACTCGGCGCGCAGATTGTCGTCAAACTCGACGGCGACGGGCAAATGGATCCCGCTTACATTCCCGCGCTGATAACGCCGCTCATCGAAGGCAAAGCCGATTACGTCAAGGGCAACCGCTTCCGCGATTTTCAAGCGCTGCAACAAATGCCCATCCTGCGCCGTATTGGAAATTTGGGGCTAAGTTTTCTCACCAAAGCCGCCACTGGCTACTGGAATATCTTCGACCCTACAAACGGATATTTTGCCATTCGCGCGGAAACCCTCGCGCAACTGCCGCTCGATAAAATTGATCGCGGCTATTATTTTGAAACCTCCATGCTCTCGTATTTATATCTGCTCGGCGCTTTCGTCAAGGATGTTCCCATCCCCGCGCGTTATCGCGGCGAAATTTCCAGCATGTCTATTCGGCGGGCGCTGTTTGAATTTCCCGCCAAACTCGCGCGCACCTTGCTGCGCCGCATTGTCTTGAAATATTTTATTTACGATTTTTCGATGATGTCCATTTACTTGTTGACCGCCGTTCCGCTGCTGCTTTTCGGCTTGATTTTCGGCGGCGTCAAATGGATTCACTACGCCAATCTCGGTGTCCCCGCGCCGACAGGCACGGTCATTCTGCCCACGCTTTCCGTAATTCTCGCCATTCAAATTTTGCTCTCTGCCATTGATATTGACATTAACGCCGCGCCGCGCAAAAGCATGGCGCAGGATTAATCCCGCGCCGTAAAATAAACATGGACTCTCAGCCATATTTTTTTGGATTCCGCTCCCCCGATTCTGGACCTCTCGCGCGATTTTTACCCGCGCTTGAAGAGGGAGTCGCCGCCGCCTGGCTGGCGCGGCAAACCCTTACGGGCAATTGGATTCTCGACCCGTTTGGATTCTCGCCTCAATTGACGCTCGAAATCGCGCGCAGCGGATATCGCGTACTCGTCACCGCGCATAATCCCGTTTCGCGTTTTTTGTTAGAGACGTTCGCCAATCCGCCGGCGCAATCCGAATTTATCGCAGCGCTCGCCGATTTGGGCGCGGTCAAAAAAGGGGACGAGAGACTCGCGCAGCATCTTCAATCGTTGTATCTCACCGTATGCGAAAAATGCGAAAAACAAATTTACGCGCAAGCCTTTTTATGGCGCAAAGGCGCCGACCTCCCCTATGCGCGCGTCTATGAATGTAAACACTGCGGAGATTTCGGCGAGCGCCTTACAACCGAAGAAGACGCTGCCCGCGCAAAACGAATCGCCGCAACTGATTCTTTGCATCGCGCGCGCGCGTATGAAAAAGTGGTTTCGCTAAAAGATGAAGACCGCGCCTACGCGGAAGAAGCCATCGCGCATTATTTGCCGCGCCCGCTTTACGCGCTCGCCACCATCGTCAATCGGTTGGATAGTTTGAATTTACCGCCCGCGCGGAAACGCGCGTTGACCGCGTTGGTTTTGCTCGCCTGTGATTTTGGCAACACGTTATGGGGACGTTCGTCGGAACGTCCGCGACCCAAACAGTTGACCACGCCGAATCAGTTCCGCGAAAATAATGTGTGGATGGCGCTGGAGCGCGGCGTCGAAGTTTGGAAGGGGACGGGTTCGCCCGTCCCATGCGAAATTTGGAAAAATAAAATTCCCGAAAGCGGCGGCATTCTCATCTATGAAGGACGTTTGAAAGACCTCGCGCATGAAGTTAAAAAAGAGATTCCCATTGCGGCGGTCATCGGTTCTGTGCCGCGACCCAATCAAGCGTTCTGGACTCTCTCCGCGTTGTGGTCGGGATGGCTGTGGGGCAAAGAAGCGGTCGAGCCATATAAAGCCGCTTTGCGCCGCCGACGATATGACTGGGCATGGAACGCGACCGCGCTGGGTTCAGCCTTCAAACACCTGAAAGACCTGCTGCCCGATAACGCTCCGTTCTTTGCGCTGCTGCCCGAACCCGAACCCGCGTTTCTAACTTCCGCGTTTACCGCGGCGGGCGCTTCGGGATTTTCGCTGCAAAGCGTCGCGCTGAGAACCGAACATGATCCCGTTCAAGTCGTTTGGAAAGGCGCGGCGGAAAAAGGGAACGCGGCGCAGCCCGCCGATTTGAAAACCGCCATCCGCGACTGTTTGATTTTGCGCGGAGAACCCGCCGTCTATTTGCACATCCACGCGGCGGGGCTGGCTGCGCTGGCGGAATCAAACGCGCTGAAACAGCCCGACCATGAATTTGACGAAGCGCTGCGAAAGACGAACGCTCTATTTGCCCCCGCGCTGCAAGACAACCGCTTTATTCATTATTCGTCCAGCGAAAATATTGAAACAGGTTTATGGGGATTGAAGAATCCGCCCGCCGCCGACTCGCTTGCCGACCGCGCTGAAATGGCGATTGTCGCGTTTTTGCAAAAAAATCCAAACGCGGATTATCTTGAATTCGAAAACGAATTGACTGCGCTTTTTTCGGGAGCGCCCGCGCCGTCGAAGGGTTTGATTTACGAGGTGTTGAATTCGTATGCCGAAAAAGAATCGGGCGCGTGGAAGTTGCGCGCCGAAGACCGCGCTTCGGCGCGCCGCGCGGAATTGAAATCCATTTCCGCGCTGATCGAATCCATCGGCAAAAGATTGGGGTACGCCGTCCGCAAAACTGATAAACTTTTATATTGGGATGAAAATGAAAAGCCCGCCTATTCGTTTTATGTTCTCGCTTCGGCGCTGATCAACCGCGCATTGGACGCGGCGCATGACGATACGATTATCGTCATGCCCGGCGGGCGCGCGGCGTTGATCGCATACAAGCAGGAGCGCGACCCGTCTTTGAAGGCGCGGATGAAAAATCATCGGGCGGTGAAATATCGGCTGCTGCGAGCCATATCCGAGGTTCGGGTTTTGACGCGGGAGGCTTTCATCGCGCAGATTGCAAACGATCCCATTCAAAAATCGGACGGGCAGATGATGATGTTTTAATGTTTATAGAGGAGCGATGCTCAAAAGAATTATTTTTCTATTTGCAATTTTATTGACGTCTTGTATTTCCGTTTCTGTCGAAGCGCCGCCGACTGCGGTTGAATCTGGCTTTGTGACTTCGACCCTGCCGCCGACGAAACCCGGATTTGTGCCGATGACGCTGACTCCAATTCCGTTGGAAACGACCGCGCCGACGAGCGCCGTTACCATCCCTGCAAATTGCAAAGACAGCGCGGTTTTGCTGCGCGACGTGACCATTGAAGACGAGACGAAATTAAAGGCGGGAGAAAAATTTACAAAGACGTGGGAATTTCAAAATAACGGAACTTGTCCCTGGGTTGGCTATGCCGTCAAATTTGCGGCGGGCGACCAGATGGGTGCGCCGCTTTCCGCGCCGATTGCGACGACACTATCGGGCGAGAAGATTCAAATCTCCGTCGAGTTGGTCGCGCCTTCCGCCGACGGAACTTATACGGGATATTTCACGTTGAACAACACGGACGGAAAAGACGTTCCCATCGGAATCGAAAAAACGTTTTGGGTGAAAATTATTGTGGGGAATGGCGTCTTGCCGACGAAGAGCGGCGCGAGCGTTCCGTATGTGCCGAATAATAAAAACAGCAAGTGCGCGTACTCGCCAAACGATGGATACGTTCAGCAATTGATTGCGATGATTAACGCGGCGCGCAGCAAGGCAAAATTGAAGGAACTCGCCGTCAACGCGCAGCTCATGTCTGCCGCGCAAAATCACAGCGCGGATATGGCGTGCAATAATTTCAACGGTCACACGGGTTCGGACGGTTCGTGGATTGGCGACCGTTTAATCCGCGCGGGATATTCCCCTTCGCATTATGTCGAAATCGTGGCGATTGGAAATCCGCAAGACGCGATGAATCAATGGGCGGCGGATCAGGCGCATTGGGACGCGGTGTTGGATTTTTCCGCCACTGAGTTCGGCGTGGGATATGCGTATTATGCAAACAGCGATTTTGGCGGATATATTACGGTGGATTTTGCGAGCAGATAATCGCTATACCAGCACGTCGCTGATGTAACGCGCAAAGGCTTCGGGGCGGAGGAATAACGGGATGAAGATGCACACCGCAAAACCGCCGAGATGCGCCCAATAGCCAATGCCGTAGCCGTTTTCCTGTTTGAGATAAATATCCAACGCGGGCGGAATTTGGATGAGCAAATAATAGAAGACAAACCAAAACGCGCGGATGCGGGGCCATGTCGGAACGAACGCGAGAAACCATAAAGTGCGAATGCGCCCTGTCGGATATAAAATCAGATACGCGCCCATCACGCCAAAAATCGCGCCGCTTGCCCCAATGCCGGGGATGGGCGAATCGGGTTGTATCAGCGCGGTGATTAATCCCGCGCTCGTACCCGCCAGCAGATAGAACAACAAAAAACGCGCCGAGCCGCAGGCGTCTTCTACGCGGCGACCGAACACCCACAAAAAGAGCATATTCCCGCCGAGATGAAAAATATCCGCGTGCAAGAACGTGGACGTGATAACTGAAATCACGCCCGCGCCTTCCCTTGCCCAAACCAGAGACGACCTGAATCCAAAAAACCAAAAGACCAGCCTGACGTCGAGTTCGGGCAGCGACATTTCCCAAAATAGAATGGCGGTATTGATCGCAATCAAAATGACCGTCGTAAACGGAAAGAGACTATAGCGGTTGGGTTCGGTGTCGTTGATGGGTATCATAGTTTATGCGCGGCGCGTTATTGCAACGAAAGCGCGTAATTTATAAGGCGGCGCCACGCCAGAACAAACAACATGATGTGCGGAATGAGAGTCAGCGCCCAGCCCGCAATGGACATGAAAAGACGCGCCGTCGGAGCGCCCTTCGCGCCCGCGTCTTTGAACAGCAGCGTCCACAACCGATTGTGGGAATGCACCGCAGCCAGCGCAATCATAAAGCCGCCCAGCGTCACGAAGACCAGCCCAAGCCATATCAGCGGGTCTTGATGCGCAAACGGATTGACGCCCACATGCACCAACGCAAACATGACATAAACCAGCGGCGGTCCCGCCGTCAAACGCGCGATGGAAAGCGCGGGCGATATGTGCGCGATGTTTTCCTGTTTGATATTTTCGAGTTCGATAATCTTCCAATAAATTTTATTCCACTGCGCTTTGGATTCCGGGTTTAGCGCCACCATGCGATACGTCAGCAGCGCCTTGTCAATCTCGCCGCGCTCCTCGTACAACTCCGCTTGATGAATCGGATGTTCTTGAAAATGCCGCGCCTGTTTCAATTCCTCTTGAACGCGCAAATCGTTTGGATTAAGCGCCGATAATTTTTCCAACGCGCTCGCGCGCTCGTTCAGTTCGGGCGATAGGTCGGCAAGCCAGCGCCAAACATCGGGATGACGCTCCGCTTGAGGATTTAGAATCAATTCGCGGATGGATTGCAGCGCGGAGTTTTTCTTCCCCGATTTGAGCGCGGCGCGAATCCCGCGCAGTTGATCCTCGACGCGGATATTCTCTATATCCAAAAAATTTTGCTTTTCGGTCAACAACTGCGAAAGATAGGTTTGCGCCTTTGCGTTGCGCGGATTGATCCCCATGATTTGCTCGCACGCATAGATGCGCTCGTCGAGGTTGTCCAGCAGCCCCGCCAGCCACATCCATGCGATTTCATTTTTTGGCTCGGCTTCGACCACCCGCAAAAACATATCCCGCGCCGTTAACTCATGTCCCGCGCGCGCGGCTGTAATGGCTTGTTGAAGTAGGGCGTCTTCCCGCATCATGGTTCGCGTTATTTTACACTCGTTTTGTAAGCGGCTATGCTATACTTTGCCAACTTCAAATCAGGCAGGTCGTAATGGATAAAACCATTCTGGAAATTCCAACCGAATTATTGCAAGCCGCGAAGATTACGGCAGAAGAAGCCAAAACCGAGTTGGCGATTCGTTTATATCAGCAGCATAGACTCAACGAAGAGCAAGCCAAAGAGTTGGCGGGCGACCCAAACGAAATTGAGGTTTTAGTCTGGGGCAGCCATGAAACGGGGCGCATTGATCTCGACGATTTCATCTCATGGGCGGCGCACGATTTGAAGAGTCCGCTGAATACCATTATCGGTTTTACGCGGGTGGTGATGAAGGGCATGGACGGACCCGTCAACGAGACGCAAATCGCAGACCTGACCACCGCTTTTACCGGCAGCCAACGAATGTTGTTTTTATTGAATAATCTGGTGGACATGGCGCGTTTGAATATCGGACATATCCATATCGAGCGCGTCGAGGAAAATATGACGAATACGCTCGCCGAAGCGCTCGAACGCTGGAAAACGGCAAACCCCGCCAAGCCCGTGACGCAGACCGTCCATATTTCCAATCCCATTTTCAATGTGGATGCAGCCCACCTGCGTCAGGCGATTTCATCCATGTTGACTTACGCTTCGCTCCGCGTTACGGAAGGCGCTCTGACTCTTTCCGCAAGCGACGACGAGAACGGGCTGCGCGTCTCCATCCAAAGCGCGGGACAGAAATTGCGCGATAAATCCGAGATGGACTCGGCGATGTTGGATTTCATCTGCTCGTCGTTGATTAAATTGCACGGGGGAAATTTCGATCCGCCGCAGGAGACGGAGGATGGGTTGGCGCTTTGCTTCTCCCTGCCGCGCGCGGAGAGTGTCTATTCAGGTTAACCTTCTGAGTAAAATCTCACAGCGCGAAAAAAAACGCGGTTCAAAGCGAAAGGAACAAAAGATTCAGCCGCGAATTACGCGGATTATCACGGATGGATTTAAAAATTCGCGCAAATTAGCGAAATCTGCGGCAACACTCCCCGCGATGAACAAAGTCCGTTTTTCTGGGGATCTTGTCTATCTGCGGCGGCGCGACATTAATGTCGCGCTACAGTCAGGCGCTTATTTTTGCGGCGTTGCCGTAACCTGATTTAGATACATTTCTGGAATCCAGCCGACGCGCCCTTCGCCGTCTATGACGTTGAGCCAGATCAAGCCGTTCACTTCGCGCCGTTCATACAGCAAGGTCAGCGTCTGCCCGCGCGAGATCGCCCCAATGACGGGTCCGCCCGGCGATTGATAAAGTTTGAGCGGGGGCAGCGTTCCGTTGGCGGCTTGCACCAAACCCGGGGTAGGCGTCAGCGTAAAAGTGGCGGTGGGAATAAGGGTGGGCGTTAAAGTCGCGGTGAGGGTCAGCGTGGGGGTCGGGGTAAATTGAACCGTGGGGGTAAACGTGGGCGGAATCAGCGGATCGAATTGTTCCGCCAAAATCTGGTTTACTTTCAACGTGACGGATTTTTGCAAACTGGTTGCGATAGCCTTTTGCAACTGCGTTACCTGATTGTAGTGCAGCGGGATATTCGTGCGGACGGTAATCACCATATCCAAGCCGTCCTGCGTCCGCTGCGTCTTCAACTCGACGAGTTGCGAACCGTTGACGCGCGCGACTTCCTGCGCGACGATTTCGTTGATTTTTCGATTCTCGCTCGCCTCATTAAAAAATCGGACGCTGTAATAAGAAAGCGGCACAAGCAGAATTAACATCAGAAGCGCGGAGATGATCAAAGAGCGCGGGGCGCGGCGGTTTTCGATATTTTTTTTGGAAGCGAATCCTTGCAGGAAAAAAATGAACGCGGCGGCAAACGCGATGGTGATTGCGTTCGTGACGAATAACAACAGCGCGCCGCCCGCGACTTCCCAATTCGTCAACGCGACGCCGATTCCAACCGTACACAGCGGCGGCATGAGCGCGGTGGCAATTGCCACGCCGGGCAGCGCCGCAGAAATGTTCGGGCGCGTCATGGCGTAGGCGGCGGCGAGTCCGCCTGCCAGCGCGATGATTAAATCAATGGGAGAGGGATGCGTGCGCGCCAGCACTTCATTCGGAAGTTCCTGCAAAGCGACGAAGGGCAGGTTGTGATTGACCACCGTCATCAAAGCCGAAAGCAAGACCGCCAGCGCCGCGCCGAGCGCCAAAGCCAACAGCGAAGATTCTGCCATCTGGTCGTTGCCCGTGATGGAAGCCAGCCCCAGCCCGATGATCGGCGACATGAGCGGCGCGACAAGCATTGCGCCGATAATCACTGCGGGCGAGTTTGTAATCAAACCCATCGTGGCGATGCTGCACGAAAGCACGACCAGCAGAAAAAAGTCAAATCCCGGCGAGGCGGAATCGGAGATTTCATCAATGATTTTTTCGCGCTCGACGGACGAAGGGGCATGTACGAAAGCGCGAAATCTTTGAAGCATATTCGGCATCTTTTCCTTCCTACGCATTCGAACTTTTTGAAGATTTTTTGCACAGGCGCAACACGCCCGCCAACGCTTCGCCGTCAGCCACAACCACCAGAATATCGCCTGCGCGCAGTTCGGTTTCGCCGCGCGGAATAAAGACCTGCCTGCCGCGCCGCACGCTGGCGATGACGCTATCGTGCGGGAAGGGAATTTCGCTCATGCGCTTCCCGACGCATTGGGCGCGGTTCTCGATCACCACGTCGCTGACGTCTACGCGCGCGGGCGTTAACGCGTCGAGGCGGACGGTTTGTTCATGGTGGCGCTGCGCGGTGCGGCGCGTAAGCGCAATATCATACGCGCGAACCATATCGGCGCGGCGCAGCACGCCCAGTAATTTCTGCGGATTTTCGCGGGCGACTACGGGCAAACGTCCCACGTCGCGGCGGCTCATTCGACGCAGCGCGATGTTGAGCGTCTCATCGGGGAAGGCAGTTTCGACGGCGCGGGTACAAGCCTCGCTGACGAACGTTTTATCGCCTGCGCGCTCTATATCTTCCACCGTCAAAATACCGACCAATAATCCTTTTTCGTCCACCACTGGAAGCCCGTGATGGCGAGTTTGCATCAGCGTTTCGGCAGCGTCGCTCAACGTGGCGCTTTCGAGCAAGACGCTTGTATCCAACTGCATGGATTCGCCCACCATAATCGTCTGCATCACCTCGACGTCCCGTCCGCGGTCGAGGCGAATTCCATGACGGGCAAGTCCCAATGCGTAGATGGAATCCTTTTGAATGCGCTGCGAAATCAACAAACTGACCGCCACCGCGAACATCAAAGGAAGAATGATGCGGTAGTCGCTGGTCAACTCGAAGAGCAGAATCACGGCGGTCAACGGCGCGTGGACAGAGCCAGCCAATACAGCCGCCATGCCCACAAGCGCAAACGCCGAGGGGTTCACATTCAAACTGGGGAAGAGCGTCGCGGCGATGATTCCAAATCCGCCGCCGAGCGTCGCGCCGATAAAAAGCGACGGGGCGAAAACGCCGCCGAAGAATCCGCCGCCCATGCTGATTGGCGTCAGGATGATTTTTGCAATCAACAGGGCAAACAGAAGCCACAAGGTAAGGTCGTTTTTATTCAGGATTTCGCCGATAGTCTCGTATCCCACGCCGAATACCTGCGGGAGGAAAATCCCCGCGACGCCCACGATCAACCCCGCGCTGGCGGTTTTCATCCAACGCGGAATCATCCAGCCGTTGTAAAAATCCTGGGCGGTGTACAGCAGCCGCACATATAAAGCCGAAACGGGTCCCGCCAATAAGCCGAGCGCCAGATATAACGGAAATTCCCACGCGGAATGAAAAGCGTATTGAGGGATTTGAAAGGCGGGCGAACTGCCTGAAACCGCCTGCGTAAAAACGGATGAAGTGACCGCCGCGACGAGGATCATCCCCAGTGCGTTGCTGCCGATCTCGCCTAACACAAGTTCGAGCGCGAAAAATACTCCCGCAATCGGAGCGTTGAACGCGGCGGCAATCGCAGAGGCTGCGCCCGCGGCGACCAACGTGCGGATGCGGTCGTCTGACATCCGCAGCGTCTGTGCGAGCATGGAGCCGATATTTGCGCCAATCTGCACTGATGGGTCTTCTGGTCCTACAGACGCGCCCGCGCCAATGGAAATCACCGCCGCCACCGATTTGAGGGGAATGTCTTGATAATGCAACCTCCCGCCCGCCAAAGCGACGGATTGCATGATTCCCGCCGTGCCATGCACTTTTTCTTCGCCGAGAAGGTAATGATTGATCAAGCCGACAATCACGCCGCCAACCGCGGGGATGAGCGCAATCATCCACGCCCCCAGCGGAGATACAACGCCATAAAGACCGCCAAACATCAATCCATGTACAAAATCAATCAACCATTTGAAGAGCCATACGCCCGCGCCGCTCGCTAATCCGACCAAAATAGCAGAGCCGCCCAGCGTGAGAGTCTGCGAGCTCATCACCCAATCAAACCATGCAGTTATCTTTTGAACCATTTTTCCTCTTTGCCCGATTATATATCGTTTGATTTTTATACCACACTCTAAAACAACGTCAATAATGGGAAGGGAATTTTTAGTTTTTTTCTTCGTGAACTTTCGTGAAGTTCACGGGGAAAGGTTACGCACCCTCACCCTAGCCCTCTCCCAAAGGGTGAGGGAAAAATTCGCGTTTTCTGCAAACCCACGTAACATCAGTGAATTAAAAGGGTCTGCCGCCTGCCAGCATGGGGGGGACATGCTGGTCAAGCGGCAGGTTTTGACACCAAGATACCAATAAAAGGGAGGGCAGGTGTCGGTAATCAAAATATACACTAAACCTGTCCGAATATCCTTAAAATAAGATTAGAATTTAGACATGATTTATCTGGATTAGTGTTTATTATCACGAAATACTCTCAGCCATTCGTCCACTTCCTGCGCCGAAAGTTTCTTATCGCTCGCGTCCGCTTTGGGCGCGGATTTCATCGCGGATTTGATTTCCGCGACAAAGGCTTCAGACGAAATAAAATCTGCGCGATTGACGCGCGCCGCGCTTTGGACTTCTCGGTCAGAAGAAACGACAATCCAATTTTTTGCCGCGTTTCCCATTTTTGCCAACCGTGCGCGGATCGCGGAATCAGCCGTTTGACCGATGCGGACGAAATGCGCCCTCACCGTTCCCAAACTTCTCGCCCCCGCGTGGTTGGTCGGCGCGCCGTCGAAATACACTTCCACCTCGCGGCGATTCAGACGCGCAAATTCCTGCAAAATAGCGACCAACTCCATTTCATCATCGGGCGAATCAAGGCGCAGTCCAATTTTGGGAATCAAGTTGTGTC
>JAQTWR010000397.1 GCA_028689195.1 Anaerolineales bacterium
TGCCCTGACTGGCTTGCGCGCGGGAAACATCCACAAGAAAAGAGCCGAACAACGAAACCGCAGCAATCACCGCAGAGCCGATAGCAACGCCCTTCGTAATGGCTTTGGTGGTGTTCCCCACCGCGTCAAGGTCAGCCATAATTTGTTGCGCGTCTTTCGTCGCCTTATCGGTCTTGCCAGACCAGGACATTTCGCCGATGCCGTTCGCGTTATCCGCAATCGGACCGAACGAGTCCATCGCGACGTTGTTTCCCGTAAGCGTGAGCATACCGATACCGGTCATTGCCACGCCGTACAAAATAAAGGTGGCTTTTCCCGCGGCGTCCAAAGCGGGATTGTCAATCGAACCGAAGATGAAAATTGAAGCGACGATAGTCAGCGCGATTACCAGCACAGACCAAACCGAAGACTCGAAGCCGACGGTAATACCATTCAAGATCAAAGTCGCGGGACCGGTGTCCGCGGCTTTCTTGATGTCGTTCACGGGCGCGGCGTGCGTGCCTGTGAAGTATTCAGTCAGGCGGTCAATTACGATGGCGAGCAAAACGCCAACGCCCACAGCCATCGGCAAGCGCCACCAGCCGCCCCAAGGCTTCATCGCTTCTGTATTCAGGTAGAAGAACCCCGCGATGAAGAACAACGCGGCAGAAATCAGGGCAGAGGTAAGAAAGCCGCTGAAAATAGCGTTCATCGCATCGACGCTTTTGCCGGTCTTGCCGGCTTTGACAAAGTATGTGCCGATGATGGATGAAAGAACGCCAATACCGCGAACCATCAGGGGGAAGATAATCCACTCGAGACGCTGCGTAATGTGCCAGAGCGCCAAACCAAGAATCAAGCCCGAAACAATGGTGACTTCGTAGGATTCAAAAATATCGGCAGCCATACCCGCGCAGTCGCCTACGTTATCGCCTACGAGATCGGCAATAACCGCAGGATTTCGCGGATCATCTTCGGGGATTCCCGCTTCGACTTTTCCGACCAAGTCCGCGCCCACATCCGCCGCTTTGGTGAAGATGCCGCCGCCAACGCGCATGAACAGCGCGAGCAACGTACCGCCGAAGCCGAAACCGAGCAACGCATCAGGCGCGGCAATGCCGAGGATGATGAAGATGATCGTACCGCCGAGCAAACCGAGTCCATCGGTCAACATGCCGGTAATAGTTCCCGCGCGATACGCAATGCGAAGCGCGTCGCCAAACGACTTTTTGGAAGCCGCCGCGACGCGCACATTGCCTTCAATCGCCATACGCATCCCAAGTTGACCGACGGTAAGCGAGAAGCCCGCGCCCATCACAAACGCTAATGCGCGCGCAATGCCGATAATCAATTTGATCTGACTGTCAGCCATGCCATGAAAGCGTTCCTGAGCTTCGGGGGAAGGCGGAACAACGTATACGGACAAGAATAGGGCAATGGTCAAAACGCCGATGAGCGGCAAAATGGACTTGAACTGCTTCCGCAGGTACGCGTCCGCGCCGTCTTTGATTGCGTTCCAAACTTCCTGCATTTTTTCGGTGCCTTTATCTTCGCGCAGGATTTGGGAACGGAGGAAGACCGCGTACAATAAGCCGATAATGGCAACGCCAAATACGACCCAGATCGCGACCGCCTCAAAAGGTTGAAGTCCTTGCATATAATACATGTGGGGTATTCCTCCCGGGGAATTTAAGATGTAGGCTTGCGCCCTAAGCAGGGAGATTGTACAGGCGCAGATAGAATGTGTCAAGAAATACAATAACTTTACAGTTATAAAGTTGACAGAGCATTCCAAACCTGATAGTATTCGGCGAAATTTATAAATAACTGAAATAGAGGAGAAAAAACATGCTCCAAGAAATTGATACGCAACTCTTTACGTTAACCCCCGCCGCCAGCAAAGCCGTTCAGGATATTCTGGACGAGCGCAAACTCGAAGGCTATGCTTTGCGCGTTTACGTTGCAAGCGGCGGCTGTTGCGGCGTAAACTTCGGCATGGCGCTCGACAACAACTTCCGCGATGTGGATACCACGTTTACCGCGAACGGCGTAAAGGTTGTTGTGGACAACATCTCGATCGATTACCTGCGCGAAGCGACCATTGACTTCATAAATGATCCCCAACACGGCGCGGGTTTTGCAGTCAACAGCCCCAACGCCAAACATGAACATGAACACGGCGAAGGCGGATGCTCATGCGGGAGCAACGGCGAAGGCGGCGGTTCCTGCGGGGGCGGCTCGTGCAGTTGTAATAACTAAAGAAATAAAAAAATGACCGTGAAAATCCGGTCATTTTTTTATTTAACTCACCTTATGCACTTTGAACGTGCCGCCCTGAGTAAAACCACCGCGCAAAAAACGCGGTTCAAAGCGAAAGGAACAAAAGATTCAGCCACGAATTACGCGGCTTATCACGGATAGATTTAAAAATTCGCGCAAATTAGTGAAATCCGTGGCAAGGGTTTGAAATTTTCTTGCCCAGAAAACATGGCAGCAACTTGGGTTATTTAACCAATCTTGACAACATTATCTTTCGGGAGTAAAAACATACCGACCAGTCGGTTTTATTTACTCCTCGTCCATCCTCTCCTAAAAAGAGAGGGGAAAGCGGAATTATGCAACAGCGCAGCGAAGAAACGAAATCAAACATCATCGCGTCAGCCATCAAACTATTTTCCACGCACGGATATAACACAGCCAGCGTGGACGATATTTGCAAAGACGCCGGCGTCAGCAAAGGCGCGTTTTATCATCATTTCAAAAGCAAACAGGCGCTCTTTCTTGCGCTGCTCGACGGATGGTTATTGGCGATTGACGGCGCCATAGAAACGTCGAAAGACAAACCTGTCCCCGAAACCTTCATGCAGATCACCGAAGCGTTT
>JAQTWR010000056.1 GCA_028689195.1 Anaerolineales bacterium
CAGGCGGATCAATGCGGCGCACAGCAGGGTCTTGCCCGTGCCAGTTGCCATTTCCAGCAGGAACTTCCTGCGTCGTTCGTTGTCGAAGCCTTTGGCAATAGCATCCAGCGCGCGGATTTGATACCCGCGCAATTTAATATCATCCCGAAAGCGTTTCAGGTAATCGGGCTTCAAGTTGACCGAGAGCAACGGATTCGGCGGCTGCAAATTTTTCAGCAGCAGGCGCTCCATATCTTCTTGTGAAGGCAATCTCTCGATGCGGTAAGCGTCATGCTCCTGCGCCCGTTGTAAATTCCAAAACCAATGTTCCCGCCCATTGGAGAGGATGACAAAAGGCGCGTTCAGGTTTTGAGCATATCCACGCGCTTGTTCCTTTGCGTTATACGGGTCTTTATCTTCCCGCTTGGCTTCCAGCACGCACAACACGCGCCCGTTTTTGTCTAGCAGCAAATAATCCGCCCGACCGGTTTGAGTATAATATTCAAACTTCATCTGGCGCGAGTCTAGCAAATCCCATTTGCTGTGTTTGAGTTCTTCGTCAATCAATATTCGTGAAAACGCTTCGCTGTTTTGTGGTGTCATGAAAGCCTTTCCGAAATAAAAACCGCCTATGCAGTTAAGTTGCGTAGGCGGTAGGATTTATGATAATATCTCCCTAACGACTGCGCGCCCGAATCGCGTAGTGCATTTCAAAGCCTCGTGAGATTGGCGTCTCGTGGGGCTTTTTATATCGCGCAAGTATAAGGCACAAGAGCGGTATTTGAAAATAGAAAAGTTGTGCTATAATGCGATTAATTGACAGGGGCGGGTGAAAACCCATCCCCTACTCACGCCTGACTGAGTTCACAGAAACCGAGGCGCTCTTGATTGAGCGTCTCGGTTTTTTTTGTTAACTCAGCGGGACATACCCTACGCAACGCCAGCGGAAATGGCGGAAGGATACTGAACATGAACAAACAGTTTTCACTTCTTCGACCTTTTGGGCTTTATTTTGACGCGAACTCCGGCGGTGGAAGCGGAGGTACGAACGATCCTTCTCCTGACGGCGACAACAAGCCAAAGGGCAAGACGTTCACTCAAGAGGAACTGGACGCGCTGTTTACTCAACGCGCAACGCAGGCAAAGACCAGCGCATTGTCGGAATTGTTCAAGGAGATCGGCGTGGAAAATGCCGACACGTTGAAAGCCATCATCACGAAGGCAAAGGAAGCCGACGACGCGCAGAAAACCGAACTGCAAAAGGCGCAAGACAAAGCGAATGCGGCTGATAAGGCTCTCGCCGACCAGAAGACCGCGCACGAGACCGCACTGGCGGAACTCGAAAAGCGGATTCAAGACTCCGAGATCAAGATCACCGCAGGGAGCGAAGTCACCGACAAGGACGGCAAAGTCATCCGTCCCCGCGCCCGCGCAGACGCGCTCGATGTCATTTTGCTGAGCGTAGAACGCAAGGACATTGCCAAAAAAGACAATGCCTATACCGGTATCGAAGAAGCCCTCGACGCGCTGTTCAAAGCCAAGCCTTTCTTGTTTGAGGATGAACAGGCGATCCCCATCAAAGGCTCGCCGACAGATAACAAGTTGCGCAAGCCGAACAAACCAAAATCCAACCTGGAGGATGACGAAAAGCCATTCTTCAACTCACTATAGGAGATTCTTATGCCTGACCTTGTACTCGATACCAGTCGCAATTTGAACGTGGTTTTTGCCGAAGAAGCGGAAATCCGCGACTTCAAGGAAGCCGAGACACTTGCCGTAGGCGACTCAGTTTACATCACCGCCGCAGGCAAGGCACTGAAAACCAATGCCGACGGCGTTGCGCCCGCGAAAGCGCAGGGGCGCGGAATCGTCGTGATGCGTACCGGCTCGACCGTGAGCGTAATGAAAAAGGGATACTTAGCCGGGTACGACCTTTCCGCGCTGGATTATGACGCGCAGGTGTTCCTCAGCAACACTCCCGGCAAATTGGCAACCGCCGCCGGAACCATCCCCGTTCCGTGCGGGCGCGTTTCATGCCTGACCAACGACAGCCAGACCAAAATTCTGTATGTCGAATTCGACTGGATCAACCAGTTCGCAGCCGCATAAGGAGGTAATGATATGCCTGCACCTACAACCATCGCCGGTATCCTCGATATTGCGGATTCCGAAAACACTTATGTCAATCAGGTTGGTCAAGTCCACGTGTACGACGCCATCGGCGAGTATACGGCAAGGCTCAATGCCAACCTTAATCTGATCACCGGTCTGTTCATCGAACGCACCACCACCAATGTCCAGTGGACATACCACGTTCCGGGCAACCGCGAATTGCAGCGTCAGGGCGGCATGGCGCGCGCCGGTGAGCAGAAGTTCCAAGCCAAGTACGGCGTGGCGCTGCCCATCTTCCAATTTGGCGACGCGCTCGGCGGCGATTGGATCAACATGGCGTATATGACTATCGCCGACGTTGATCGCCAGGTCGCCGAAATCAAACTCGGCGCACGGCGCTTGCTCCGCAAGGAAGTGCTGCGGACGTTGTTCAACAATACCGACCTGCCCTATGAAGATTTGAAGTGGGATACCTTGACCATCAAGGGACTCGCCAATGGCGACGCAACCTACTACCCGCCCTTGCCCGGATCGGATGATCTTGCTACTGCCGATAACTACGGCGAGACCGGATACGCAACTTCCGCGATTGACGACACCCACGATCCGATCAAGTGGCATGCCGACAAACTCCACGCGCGTTTCCCCGATGAAATGGATGGCTTGGTTTTCATCTCCACCAACATGACGCCTTACGTCAAGGAATTGACGGCGTTCCTCGAAGTTGGCGATCCGCGCATTTCGAAAGGCGGCTTGGCTGACAGACTCAACGGGCTGCCTGGCGGTTTGCCCGGGCGCGTAATCGGTCGCGCACATGAGGTATGGGTTGTCGAGTGGGCGGATGTGCCGAGCAATTACTCGGTCAGCCTTGCGCCATCCTACGAAAAACCGATCCAGAAGCGCATTGACATCCCCGAAGCGAACCTGCCGAGCGACCTGACCCTTATCAAGGTCAGCGACAAATTCCCGTTGGAGAAATCCGATTGGGTGTGGCGCTTCGGTCTCGGCGTGGTCAACCGTCTCAACGGCTTCTGCCTCGAATGCGGCACTGGTGGAACTTACACCGTGCCGACCAGCCTTGCCCGCTAACAGGTGAATCCATGGCTACCGAATTAGCAATGGCAATGCGCCGCATTAAGGCGCAAGAATCACTGGTGCAGCAACTGGCTGAACTCAATCGCAAGATGGATTTGGTCATGGCTCATCTCGGCATTGTGGACAAGCAGCCTGCCGTGGAAGAAGCCCTCCCCGTCGAAACTGTGACCGAGCAGAAAGTGGATGAACCGCCCGTTGAGACTGTGATCGAAGCAGGCGCGGACGAACCGCCCGTCGAAACTGCGAATCAGCCGAAAGCCAAGAAGAAATAACCAAACGAGCGGGACGGGAAATCCCCGTCCCGCTTATTAAATTATCTGGATAAGAAAATGACACTTACCTGCGCACAAGTTGAAACTGTATTGGTCTCGCGCTGCAAGAAGCGCATGGCGTTTGTCGAGTTTGCAATCACGACCAACGGCAATAACGCCGACCTCAATGACCCTATCTGCAATGCGTTACAGGTCATAGGAATCACCCCGGCGAACATTGCCAGCGTCGCAGATAGCGACCTTGAAACGGTGACAGATGCCGCGAAACTCTGCGATCTGGCTGAGGTCAGGTTGCTGGAAAACATCCTCGGTAATTCCGACAAGGTCACATTACAGGCTGCCAGCGGGACCGAGCATTTCAGCAATTTCAACGACGCGCTGGAGAAAATCATCGCGCGAAAGCAAAAAGAACTGCAATCCAAGTACGGCATAGGCTTGGGCAGTCTGTCGCCCGGCAAGGTCAGCCTTTCCTTTCAATCCAAGAAATGATCACCAATACTACCTTGACTGTCTACAACAAATACGTTGATCCACAAACCCGCTCGGAGGTTATCCAGCGGAGCGAGATCGGCGCGGCGCTATGGCAGTCTGCCAGCGCGGTCAGCCAAAGTAAATCCGCGACCATTGCGGCGGACATGGCAAGCATCGCCATCCCGTTTGCGGAGTGCGCCAACTACAAACCGCCGAAGGAATGGCTTGCCCTCGAAGATAAAAGCGGATTTTGGACTCTGCGCGAAGGCGACGAAATCGCGCGCGGAATCGTGACCGAAGCGCTCAACACTGCGCGGCAACTTTATGACGAAGTTCTGACCATTCGGTCTGTTGCCCGCATGGATCAGGGTTCGCCCAATACTCATCACTTTCTAGTAGGCGCAAAATGACCAAGCCAAGAATTGATACGCCGCGCGGTTCAGTCTTCATTGGCAAGAACGGCAAAGCCAAACTGGAGTTCAATACCAATTTTCAACGCAAGTGGCAGGGTAATTACTCTGCCGCGCAAGCATTTGTGGATAGCGAGGTTCTCCGGCTGAGCGAGCCGTTTACTCCTCTACTGACTTCCATGCTGATTAAGTCGGGCATTCTTGGCACGGACATCGGCTCCGGAACTGTGGAATGGATTGCGCCATACGCGAAGGCGCAATACTACCGTCCGCGCATTGGCACACAAACGGGAGCGTTGCGCGGCGGCTTCTGGTTCGAGCGTATGAAGGCTATCCACCGCAATCGTATTATCGAGGGAGCGCGCAGGATTGCAGGGAGAATCGGATGAGCATCATTACCGCAGTGCGGGATTACCTGTTGACTTACGACGGTCTAAAAGACGGCGCGCTGGTAACGGTGGATTCTCTTGGAAGCGAGCCGACACAGTACGCGGTGATCCCGGTACCTGGCGCGAGAATTGTCGAACGATACATTGACGGCAGTTCAAGGCGCGAGTTCCCATTTTTGATTCAGTCCACCGAATCCACCGCTGACGATTTGGAACGCATCGAAAACAGCGGATTTTACGAAGCGCTGGCGGATTGGTTCGAGGTGCAGACAGACGCGGGAAACCTGCCTGTCCTTGACACAGGTAAAACTGCAACAGAGATTGAAGCCGTGAATTGGGCTTTTGTGTACCAGCAAGGCGAGAGTCTGACTGGAATTTATCAAATCACCTGCAAGGTGGTTTACGAGCAATCTGCACGAACATAAAAAGGAGAAACAATGTCTACAAAAATCAAACGCTCTCAATTCAAAACATTTTTGAATGTCAACCCTGGCGCTGTCGCAACCTACGCTCTGATTGGCGACGGGGTCAAGTCGAGCAAAATCAATTACAACCCGAAGACGAGCGAGGAGACTTACATCCACGAAGATAATGCAAATATCAGCGTGGATTCTTACGCGCCTGTCATGCCCGTCGAGCAGACTGCAAAAGCGGGCGACGATGTTTTTGAATTCGTGGACGCGCTGAGAAAAGCCCGCGCTGTGCTGGCAGACGCCGAAACCGATATTGTCAATGTATGGCTGTACGAAACGCCGTCTCTTGGAGAGTATCCAGCCGAAAAGCAGCCCGTCTCGATTCAAATTGACGACTTCGGAGGCGATGGCGGCGTTGCGACCAACATCAATTACACCATCAATTACTTGGGAAACCCAATAACGGGAACATTCAACCCAACCAGCGGCGCGTTCACGCCTGATGCTTAAATAGATAAGCCCTCAGTCTGCAATGGCTGAGGGCGGAGGTCTTTGTGGCTAATCTTCCTTCTTTGAGAATTGACACAGGCGAAATACGGCTTGCAGTTAATGACGACCCAGAGCGCGTGATTGCGTTCAATCCGAAAGATGTTGTATTTGTCGAGCGGTTTTACGCGTTGTTCGGCGAGTTTGAGAAAAAAATGAATGAGTACGAAACTCGCGCGCACATCCTTGATCGCCAGCAAGACGTGGATGAGCACGGAATGCACAAAAATGCGGCAGCCCGTCTTGCCTTGATGCGCGAATCGTGCGAGTACGCGCGCAAAAAAATTGACAATCTGTTTGGGGATGGCACATCCCAAAAGGCGTTTGGAAACGCTATGACGTTTGATGTTTTTCATCAGTTTTTCGATGGCATCACCCCGTTTATCAAAAAGACGCGCATCGCGCATATCAATAAATATACACGCGATTTGCCATCGCAAGACGCCACCAAGAAACCCAAGAAGCGAAAGAGGTAAACCTATGGAACCCGGTCTTTATGAAATTATCAGTAAAGTAACAATCCGCCGCGAGCCGCGCATTGTGGAATTCAAACACCCAATTTTGAAATGGGTCTCAAACAGCGTAGGTACGTTGGAATTAGGCGATCAACGCGAAGTGTACAGTATTGTCACTGACAAAACGAACAATACTTGGGGACGTATCTCGGAATCGGATGCGTCAGGTAAGGCGCTTTGGATTTGCCTGCAAGGGTTAAACCGTTCTTACGCGAAACCCGTCAATCCAGAAAAAAGCGCTCCCGCGCCTGTAGTTATTGTCGAATATCCCACCATCGAAACCCGCATAAGCAAACTTGAGGATTGGGCAAAAACAAAAGGCTATAAGTGAACCTTCTTGTTCAAACGTCCTTTCCTGAATCCCTGCTGGTGGATGGAAAGGATTACCTTATCCGCGCTGATTTTCGTTCATGCTTAACAATCATGTTGGCTTTTGAGGATGATAGTCTGACGCAGCAGGAAAAGCAGTCAATCTTGCTGCAGGTCTTGTATCCCGCTGTTCCTGATGATGCGCTGGAAGCATTGCAACAAGCGCAGTGGTTTTTGAACGGCGGGAAGGAATCTAAAAACGAAGATAAGGAATCTAGTCTGCGCGTTTATTCCTTTACAAAGGATGCAGAATTTATCTTTGCTGCGTTTCGTCAGACACATGGGATCGATCTTTCAACAGCGGATCTTCATTGGTGGCAATTTTTGGCTTTGTTTATGGACTTGGGTGCGGATACGACCTTCTGCGCGTTGATTGGTCTGCGAAAGCGCGTAAAGACAGGAAGGGCGACGAAAGAGGAACGCCAAGCCGCGCGTGAATTGGGAGATGTGTTTGATGTGCCAGAAGTTGACGTGCGCTCGCTTGACGAAAAAGACATGGAAGCCGAATTTATGCGGCTGGTCCAGTTAGGAAAGAAGACAGAATAATGGCCGCTGGTTATGACGGCACGATCAGAATTGATAGCTCGATTGACAGCAAGAATTTCAACGCTGGCATCAAGCGTATGATTACCTCTGTCAAAGCCTTGGCGCTCTCGATGGGAGCGCTGCTTGGCATTGGCGGATTTTTCGCGCTCGGCAAAGCCTCGGTGGATACTGCCGCCGAAATGTCCAATGCGTTTATCGGTTTGAAATCCGTCATGGACGGGCAGGGACGGTCATTTCAGCAGGCACAAGGATTCATACAGTCCTACATTGCCGATGGTCTTGTACCTCTGACCAATGCGACAGCGGCTTATAAAAATCTCGCTATGCGTGGGTATTCCACCGACCAAATCGAAAAAACGCTGATTGCATTGAAAGACTCTGCTTCGTTTGGGCGGCAGGGATCCCTGAACATGGGGCAGGCAATTCAAGGCGCTACAGAAGGCTTGAAAAACGAAAACTCCATTCTCGTGGACAACGCGGGCGTGACCAAAAACGTCTCAATGATGTGGAAAGACTACGCGGCGTCTATTGGCACGACGGTGGGGGCGTTGACCAAAGAGCAAAAGATTCAGGCGGAAGTTCTCGGCGTGACAGAGGAAACGCGATTCCAGATGGGCGACGCCTCGAAACTGGCTGGCACATATTCGGGGCAGGTTGCCGCACTGAGCGTTTCATTTATGAACTTGAAAGCGGCGATAGGCAACGCGCTTATTCCGATTTTGGCGCAAATCATCCCGTACATCAAAACCGCAATGGACTACCTGACCGTTTTCTTTAATCAGGTTGGGCAGGTAGTGAATGCGCTATTCGGGACAAGCCTTTCGATCGCAGATGCAAACTCCACGCTGGCGGATAACACTAATGACGCAGCAGACGCACAAGGTAATCTCGCCGACAACACAAAGGCGGCTGGAAAAGCGGCTCGCGGGGCGTTGGCTGCGTTTGACCAGTTGAATGTTTTACAGCAAGGCGCAGATGCGGGAATGGATACTCCTACCGCACCGATAGTCGTCACGCCGACTTTGGACGATACTCCACTGACGCAGGGGCTGACCGAATTACAGCAAAAAGTCCTTGATTTCAAAGAGAAAATGCTGCTCGTCTTACGGCCAGTTATTGATTTATGGAATGCGCTTACGGCGGTGTTTGACTCGATGATGCAGGCATTAGCGCCAGTTTGGGAATGGTTTTGGAACACCGTACTTGTTCCGCTTGGACAATGGACGGGTGAGTCTCTTCTACTTGCTCTGAAATGGATGACTGAGCGGCTGTATGATTTTAGCAAGTGGATAGACGAGAATCAAACCTTGTTTTTGATTTTGCTTGGTTTCTTTACTCTGCTTGGTGTGGTCGTCGTTACCGCGTTGCTATTGATATTCTCTCCACTGGCTCAATTTATTGCGCTTGTTTTGCTCATTGCAGGCGTGTTTGCCGTTGTTGTCGCCGCTGTGGTGGCGTTTGGATATGCTCTTGTCGCTGTGTTTCATTATGCTTCAACATGGGCGCGAGAAAAATTTCGCGACCTGGCGGAGTGGTTTCAAGTCACCGTGATTGATCCCATCAGGAACAAGTTTTCAGGGATGTGGGAGTTTCTCAGTATTCTTGCTCAAGACGCATGGAGCGTGCTTACCTACGCATGGGGTGGGGCGCAGGAGTGGTTCGAGACCACCGTGCTTTTTCCGCTAAAAAATGCTTTCTTTGCGGCATGGGAAATCATACAGGGATACGCTTCTTCCGCATGGGAGGGTATTACGAAAACATTTTCATCCATTGCAATGTGGACAGACGAGAATATCAGCAAGCCGCTCAAGGACGGATTCTCTTTCGCATTGGATTGGATTCAGGAGAAATGGGAGAGCGTTTTTGACTCTATTGCTGAATTGACTAAAGGGATTGTGAACAGCGTGATTGATATGCTGAACGGTCTTTTAGAAGGCGTAGTTTCTAGTGTTAACGTCATGATAGAAGGAGCAAACTTGTTCGGTGCGAGCGTCCCGGATTGGGTCTCCATTCCAACTCTTGCATCTCCAAAAATTCCGCATCTTGCCAGCGGTGCAGTGATACCACCGAACGCTCAATTCCTTGCCGTCCTTGGAGACCAACGTAGCGGAAGAAACATCGAAGCGCCAGAAGGGCTGATAAGAAAAATTGTATCCGAAGAAATCGGAAGAATTCAAGCCGATATTACCGTAAATTTTGCAGGCTCATTAGCGGGGTTGGTGCGCGAATTGAAGCCATATATCGATAAAGAGAATGTCCGCGTTGGCGGCAGTTTGATTACAAGCGGAGCAACAATATGATCATCATTGATGGCGTGACATACGATATCCCTGTACTCGGTATTAGTCGTTCTGCCGACTTCCTCGACAAATATGCGGAGCGAACCGAGGACGGCATTTTACACCGCGAGCTAATCGGCGTTTATTTTAATTACAGCATCTCTTTCGGGCAAACGACCAATGTCGCGGAATACGCGGCGTTGTGGAACAAACTTACGGAAGCGGAGGAATTTCACGAGGTCACTGTCCCCGATGAAGGCGGCGACTATACTTTCACCGCGTACTTTTCTAACGTCAAAGCTGAATTGAGAAAAAAACGGGGAGCGTCTCATTTCTGGAAGTCGCTTACCGTGAACTTTACCGCGCAGGCTCCGGCAATCACGCCATGACAAAAACAGCCACCGTCGTGTCGTTTGGTCTCTATGTTTCTGAAACCCGTCAGGATTCGAGTTATGTTTTTTCTGCGGGATTGCAGCCGTTTTCTAAACTCAACGACATCAAAACGCAAAATATCACAAGTGAACCATATGCAACTTATGAATCTAATTTTTGGTTGCTTGACGGGACTTATAAATTTAAGCCCGCTAACAATGCGGCTGTGCATATCGGGTTAATGAGTTTGGAGCAATCCGATGACATGGGCGCGTTTACCGTCCCGCCAACGCTTGAAATCAATTTCAGCGCGACACATTCTACAAACGGCCTAATTATTCAAGGTGCGGAAATATCAAACGATTTTGCGTCTAGTATTCGTATTCAGTTTTTTGACGAGGAAGACGCGCAAATTCAGGATGACACATACGCGCCAGATGTTTGGAATTTTTTTACCGCGCAAGCCGTTGCTGACTTCAAACGCATTTTGATTACGTTCAATTCGACGAACAAGCCGAATAGATTTTTACGCTTAACGGGTATTGAGTTTGGAACACTCACCTATTTCACCAGCGCGGACATAAAATCATGCACAGTGATCGAACAGTTCAATCCGCTATCGGTTGAAATCCCGATTGGAACTTGCGAATTGAGCTTGCACACAAACGATCCGACATTTTCAATTATCGCGCCAAGTGGAGATTATATTTACCTGAAAGACAGACAGCCGCTTGATGTGTATGAAGAAGTTGGGGCTGAATCAATATTCATCGGCCAATTCTTCCTTGACACTTGGGAGAATGTTTCAGAAAACGTTACCAAATTCACGGCGCTTGATATTCTCGGAGTGTTAGATAAATTGCCTTACGCGGGAGGCGCGAAAAACACAACGGCGGGCGATCTATTGGATGAAATGCTTGAGGCTCAAAATATCCCTTACTCGTTGGATGCGTCATTATCAAATGTTCCGCTTGTTGGCACGTTGAAGGTGGGAACTTATCGCGACGCGTTGCAACAAATTTGCTTTGCCATCGGCGCGTCAATTACATCGGCGCGGGCTGGCACGTTGCAAATTATGCCGTTTGTTTTAGCGTCTGGATTGTCGGCGTATGACCACATAATAACAAAAGCGCAAAAAGGAATGTCGCAATCTTTGGCGCTTAAAACTTTGGTTACGGGCGTTGAAATCACTTACGGAGCGGGGGCTGTTTATGGAGTTTACAATCAGGCGCTGTCGTCAAACGTGAAAGAAAATATTATAGAAATCAAAGACGCTGTTTTTGTGACTGCTTCCAACGTCGCAACCATCGCGCAACGGGTTTACGATTACTATCAGCAAAGATATTTACAAAAAGTTAGATTGTACGCGCCCGAATCGGCGGTTGGTAAATCGGTTTTGATTGACACTTTATATAATAGGCAAATCGGCGGTATTGTCGAAAAAATGACGCTTGATTTGTCGGGCGGTTTTCGCGTTGATGCTGAAATCATCGGAGATGTGATTGTATGAAATACATAACCCCGATAACAGATAGAACCGTAGAGGACATCGCTAATAAAACAGCAAAGGCGTTTTTCAACGTGCTGGATTGGCATAGGATACATAACAACACGCAAGTGACAAAAGCGCTTATGGATTTTCTATATAGTATTTCGGTGCCACAAGAGTCTTTGATAGAACCAACAATTGTCACAGTCCCAACCATAGCGGAACTTAACTCCCTACTGAAAAACATCGAAGAAATACGCATTCACTCAAATCTTCCAGCAATAAGCGG
>JAQTWR010000398.1 GCA_028689195.1 Anaerolineales bacterium
AAACACTCGGCTGTGACGTGCGTTCAGTGTCATGCGGATAAATCGTTCAAAGGAACGCCCTCTGACTGCGCCGCCTGCCACGCCAGAACCGAACCGCACGCGGGCAAACTCGGAACGCAATGCGCCAGCTGCCACACAACAAACGGCTGGACGCCGTCTACATTCGACCACAACCGTTCTGCGTTTACGCTGACGGGCAAACACTCGGCTGTGGCTTGCGGTCAATGCCACGCGGACAAAGCGTTCAAAGGAACGCCAACGAATTGTTCTGCGTGTCACTCCAAAAACGATCCGCACGGCGGCGCGCTCGGCGCTCAATGCGCGACCTGCCACACGACCAGCGGCTGGAAACCCAGCAACTTTAATCACGCCAACTCCATCTTCAAGTTGACGGGCAAGCACGTTACCATCGCCTGCGGCAATTGTCACACAAACCTTAAGTTCAAGGGAACGCCCACGCTATGCTATTCGTGCCACGCCAAGAACGACCGCCACGGCGGCAAGTACGGGACAAACTGCTCGGCTTGTCACTCTACTACGGCGTGGAAACCCGCGACCTTTAACCATAACCTTTCCGCCTTCCCATTGACGGGCGCGCACACCAGCATTGCATGTACCAAGTGCCATATCAACAACGTCTTCGCGGGAACGCCTAAAGATTGCTATTCGTGCCACGCCAAGAACGATCATCATGGCGGCAAATATGGGACAAACTGCGCGGCTTGCCACTCCACCGCGAGTTGGAAGTCGGTCACGTTCAACCACGTCTTCCCGCTCAATCATGGAGATGGCGGAACCGTCGCGTGCGCCACCTGCCATCCGAACAACACAAACTCATACACCTGCTATGGCTGCCACGAACACACCGCGAGCAACATCAGCGCGAAACATATCAAGGAAGGCATTCCCAACTTCCAGAACTGCGTACAGTGTCATCCTACCGGCAATAAGGGGAATGGCGGCGGAGATGGCGGGGACGATTAACCGTCCATAACAAAAAAGCCCGTATCTGAAACGATGCGGGTTTTTTTGTCGCGCAATATAAAATACGATTGCCAAAAGCGCCTCCCCAATTCATTCATTATCAATTACTATTTATTGGCTATAGAGAACGCCAGCGATAATCGTCAAAAAGATTCCCTTATGGATTATTCATAAATGTTTTTCCGCATCCTTTATTTTGCCTTCCGCATTTATTGTTTTCTCTTCCGCCCCGTGCGGATGGGCGTGCGGACAATGATGATTCAAGACGACAGAGTATGGCTCGTGCGCCAAACTTACATGGGCGGATGGTTCATGCCCGGCGGCGGAGTCAAACGCGGCGAAACGCTCGATCAAGCCGCGCGGCGCGAAGCCAAAGAAGAGACGGGCGCGGAGTTGGGCGATCTAAAATTACTCGGCGCGTACACAAATCTCACCGAATGGAAAACCGATCACAACGTTGTTTTCATCTGCCATGAATTTGAATTCACGGGCAAACCCGATTCCGAGATCGCCGAGCTGCGCGCCTTTTCATTAAATGAATTGCCCGAAAATTTATGGCTTGGTCACCGCCTGCGTTTGGAGGAATATAAATCCGGCGCGGTGGCGCAATTTGGAGAATGGTAACCATGAAATTACTTTGGAGTTTATTTATCGTCTTTTCGCGCGTCGCGTTATTTTCATGGGGCGGAGGTCCCGCCTCGATGGGACTCATGCAGCGCGAAGCCGTAGATATGGGCTGGGTCACTCCCGAAGAATTTGCCGACGCGCTCGCCATCGGCAACGCATTGCCGGGTCCCATCGCGCCGCAGGTCTCCGCGTATATCGGATATAAAATGGCGGGCGCGTGGGGCGCAATCTCTGCGGTGACGGGGACGGTTCTACCCACAACGATTTTAATGCTCGTCATGGTCATCTTCTTTTTTGGAATCAAAGATAGCCCCGCCGTTGCCGCCATGCTTAAAGCCGTGCGTCCAATCATCGTCGGCTTGTTGTTATGGACAACCTACGTCATGGCGATTTCCGTTTTCAGCGTCGGCAAACTGGGATGGAAAAGCGGACTCGCGCAAAACTGGGATAAGGTTATGATTGCGCTTGCGGCATTTGCGCTGCTGACCTTAACTGATATCAATCCCATTTGGCTGGTAATTGCAGGCGCGGTGTTTGGATTTTTGGCTTACAAATAACGGACTCCAAAACCTCCAGATTTTGCGCTCCAACCATTTTCGTTTGGTAAAATAATCCTGAAATCTTTTGGTGGAGCAATATTGTGACAGAAACCCTAAAAATCGTAATTCCAATGGCAGGATGGGGAACTCGAATGCGCCCGCATACATGGAGCAAACCAAAGCCGCTCGTCAGCGTGGCGGGGAAAACCTCGCTGGAGCATTTGCTCGATATGTTCAAAACCCTGCCCGACCCCGAAAACGCGGAATATATTTTCATCGTCGGTCCGTATCTTGGCGAAATGCAAATCCCGCCGTTCATTAAAGAACATTATCCAAACCTCAAAGCCCATTTTGTGGTGCAGCGGGAAATGAAGGGGCAATCTCACGCGCTGGCGCTTGCCCGCGAATATCTGCGCGGACCGATGATTATGTGCTTCTCGGATACTTTAATGGAAACGGATTTTTCCTTCCTCGCGCGCGAAGAATCCGACGGGGTGGCTTGGGTGATGCCCGTTGAAGATCCGCGGCGCTTCGGGGTCGCGGAAGAAGGCGCCGACGGCTGGGTGACTCGCTTTATCGAGAAGCCGCAAAGCATGGAAAATAATCTCGTCGTCGTTGGCTGCTATTATTTCAAAAGCGCGGAGCAACTTCTCGCGGCGATTGACGATCAAATGAATCGCGGCGTAATGTTGAAGAACGAGTATTTCT